>CAMWXW010000027.1 GCA_947178315.1 uncultured Desulfovibrionaceae bacterium
TCAATATATAGAACAATATTTTCAACTCAAACAGAATAACACTACATTTACTCGTGAAATTATTGCTGGAATTACAACATTTATGGCTATGGCATACATTTTAGCTGTACAACCATCTATTATGAAAGATGCTGGAATGCCTGTAGAAGCTGTTGTTGTCGGTACAGCAATTATATCTGCATTCTCAACCATTCTCATGGGTATTGTAGCAAAATATCCCTTTGCTCTTGCTCCAGGTATGGGAGAAAATATATTATTTACCTATGTCTTAGTCGCTTCGGGTGCATTTACATGGCAACAAGGAATGACTGTTATTTTATGCTCAGGCTTACTTTTTCTTCTTCTCACTGTCTTTGGATTGCGTGAAAAAGTTGCAGAATTATTACCAGCACCATTAAAACTTGGAATAGGTGCTGTTGTTGGTATCTTCCTCATCAATCTTGGTATGCTTGGAACAGGGATATCAGTTCCAGAGGCTTCTCATGGATTCACATTAGGGAATCTCTCAGATAAGAGTGTACTTCTCTCAATATTAGGCTTCTTTCTCATGACATTTTTAGTGATTCGTAAAATACATGGTGGTATTCTGCTTGGTATTATTGCTATCACGCTTGCAGGAGTATTGATAGGTATCACTACAGTTCCTACACAATTTATTTCACTTCCACCATCTATATCTTCTATCACCTTTCAATATGATTTTTCAGAAGTATTCTCTTTCAAAACCCTCCCTCTTTTTCTCGTCTTTTTTATAGGTGATTTCTTTGGAACTCTTGGGACGCTTCTTGGTGTCTCTGCACAAGGTGGATATCTGGATAAAGATGGAAATCTACCCAACATCAATAAACCATTTATAGTCGATGCAATAGCAACAGTCACCGGTTCTATGATTGGAATGACAACAGTTACCACATACGTTGAGTCTGCAACTGGGATATCAGCAGGAGGAAGAACAGGACTTACATCAGTCGTTACAGGAATATGTTTTATCTTTGCTCTTTTCTTTACTCCTCTCATTCTCATGATACCACAAATAGCAACTGCTCCTGTATTATTACTCGTCGGCTTCATGCTTCTAGATAGTCTACAACATATATCATTCGGAGCATTAGATGAGACTCTCCCACCACTCAGTATGCTTGTATTCACTATCTTCACCTTTAATATGACTACAGGAATAGCTATAGGAACACTCATGTATATTCTTATGAAGCTCATTAAAGGAGAATATAAGTCTATCTCTTGGGGACTCTATCTTTTAGGTTGTGTCTTCCTCTATTACATCTATACACAAGTAAAATAAACAAGATATCTACTCTGGATATGAAAGAGATAGTTCCAAAGTACTTGATATACAGAATAAAGGAGAATGTACAATGAAATCAATTCCATTACGTGAATTACTTCATGCAGGAGCTGGTAAATTACCTGCAACTCTTGCTATTATCAATGCACAGTTAGTCAATGTCCACACATCAGAAATCTATCAAAGCAACGTAGCAATCTATAAAGAATACATAGTTGCTACAGGTGATATAGACGACTATATTGGTAAAGATACAGAAGTTATCGATGCCACAGGATATTATCTTGTTCCAGGTCTTATTGATGGACATTTACACATAGAATGTAGTAAGCTCTCAATGACTCGCTTTGCACAAGCAGTTATCCCACATGGGACAACATCTATTATCTCTGGGCTTGATCAATATCTTGTCATCGCAGGTATAGAAGGGATAAAAGAAGTTCTACAAGAAATCGATGCTACACCACTCACTGTATTTTGGGGACTTCCATTCAAAACACCGTATACTGTTCCAGAATCTACAGTTGGATTTCGTGTTGATTCACAAACACATAAACAAATACACCCAACAGGTCTTTCATATGGAGTGTGGGAAACAGTAACAGAGTTTTTAGAAAATGAAGATCCAGACGTCCTTGAGACACTAGAATACGCTCGTGCTCATAGAATACCAATTTTTGGTTGTAATCCAATGCTAACAGGAAAGCGTCTTAACTCTATCTTGACTGCAGGATTACGTCTTGATCATGAAAGCTATACAAAAGAAGAAGCTTTGGAAAAAGTTCGCAAAGGTATGTTTCTCTTAATACGAGAATCTTCAGTATCTCACTTCTTGAAAGAAAATATAACAATAATTACACAAGGATCACATGCGCTTGCACGAAGAGTAAGCTTTTGTACAGATGATGTGACAGCACGAGATATTGCAGAACATGGTCATATGGATAAAGTACTTCGTCTTGCAATTCAATGTGGCCTCGATCCAATAACAGCAATACAAATGGGAAGTCTTAATAGTGCCGAAGCATACAGAATAGATGATATTGTTGGTTCTATTGCACCCGGAAAACTAGCTAATATACTTCTTATTAGAGATCTTGAAGAGTTTACAATAGATACTGTTATAGCAAAAGGAATACGTTGTACAGAAAATCAAAAAGAATGCTATAACTATATCCCTCCACAACGAAGTGATACATTACATTCAACAATACAGATACCAGAAATAACAGAAGAAAGCATTGCTATTCACACACAGGATAGAAAAGCGACAAAAGCACATGTCCTCTCTATGGAAGTAGATTACAATATTCCGTTTGTTCGAACACATAAAGAGGGATATGTCCCTATTATCAATGGAATTGTACAATGTTCCGTGCAAGATGATATTCTACATGCTGTTGTTGTTGAGCGTTTTGGTATCAATGGAAATATTGGTAAAGGCTTTGTTTCCGGCTGGGGATTACAGAAAGGAGCAATTGCAAGTACAAAAGCACCCGATGATAATAATATTGTCTGTATTGGAACAAATCATAAAGATATGATGACAGCAATCACACATCTTGCTAAACATGGTGGTGGACAAGTTATTGTTATTGATAATGAAATTATAGAATATATAGCTCTTCCTATATGTGGTATTGTAGGAGATTACACTCCACAAGAACTTGCTAAGAAAGAAGAAGACATGCTACAATGTTTACGAAAACTTGGCTCTACACTTCCTGACCCTATGTTTTATATGTCCTGCTTACAAATCACAGCAATTCCAGAATATGCTCTCATAGATAAAGGCTGTGCTTCATTCAGCGAACAACAATGTATCAATCCCATACTTCATGTAGAATAAAAAACATTGCTATGGTATGTATATCCTTTATATACATACCTATACCTTTTCAAAATAAGATATCTCTTACAATATCATGTCTTACTTCTTACTTTTCTAGTAAGAAGAGAAGTTCTTTATGTCCTGTACTCTCATCACTCCATTGGTGAGTTGAACACATTGTCGACATCACATTGCGTTTATAATCTATCTCAGTTTTATATATCAATTTACCATGCGTATGTAATATATCAAGTAAGGCTGTTTTGGGAACTCTTCCACCTGAACTATATGAAAGCAATATATAGCGTGTCTTTGCAGATGAAATCAATGTATTAAGAGCATTCATAGCTACAAAGTTTCCTTTGCTATCTTTTTTATATTCTTCAAAAGGACATGTTGTATAGCTATCCTTTGAATCTACTCTTCTATTTGCTTTTCCAAAGACATCAGGCTTATCATGTAAAATAACGGTCTTCCAAATATGATAGTAAGAGTTATAGCGTATTCTACTAGATGGCATCTTATCATTATTTGAACCATATGGAGGGTCAAAGTAAACGAGATCATAGGCTCGTTCCTGTACAACATCAAAGATATTATTACGTATCACTTCATTATGTGTTGCTAAAGGGAAACGCTGTGGAAGACGTAAAAATATATCCTTAAAAGAGCGAGAAGACCATGTAGATAAATAGGAAGCGTAATGACCTAGTGTACTATCAACTTCATCTAAAGCATAGATAAGACTTGTTAGAATCACTGTCTTATCAACCCAATCTAGTTGTAATTCCTCAATAGCATCACGTATAGCATCTAGCTTTTTCGTATTTTTTCGCTGAAATGGTTTCTTTTTATCATTGATATCACCACCATAATGATGTGTAAACCAACCTTCATATCCATCAAGAGCATTGAGGTAGCTAAGTATCTCCTGATAATACTTATCCTCTTTTTCCGATTTTAGATAGCATGTTGCAAGAACCTCTGACCAGATTGCTATATCATTCGATGTCGTATGATAGTTAAGCTGTGCAAATGCTTGAGAAACTCGTGTTGTTCCACTAAATCCATCTAATACATACTCTACATCTTGTAATTGAGAAAGTACTGCAATAATATGAGGAAGTATTTTTAATTTAGAACCTGCGTATTTTATTCCTTCTGTTCGGGGAGTATATATTTCTTTATTCATAGTATAATATTATTTTCTTTAGAATGTAGTTATTTCTTCAAGAATATACTATGCTAAAGATTTACGCAAGAAAACAACACAAAATCACTTATTTTCACCATATTCGTATCAACACACGCAAGAATACATCGTATACTTACAAAACGTACTCTTCCTGTTGCATTGCTTTTTTATACTGTTCTAGCCCTTTTACGGAATGCTCTTGCTCTTCCTGATTCTGTAATACAAGAGGTGCAAGATATTCATAAAGCATATCTGCCAACCCTATTCCACCAGCTTTTGTAAATTCCTTAGCATATTCTTCATTAAGCAAAGAACGCCACAATTCTTCTTGCTTTGAGTGGAGAATATCATTTTTGCCTATCCCTTCTTGCATGACATCTAACAATTTTTGTATGAATAAACTTTCAAAATCCTGTGTTGCACTTCTCAACTCTTCTGAAGAGCGAATAGAGTGTAGAGGGAATGCTTTACGTTCAACAGAAAACGATTCAATACCAGTATCTTGTACTATCATACACTTTCTCCTTTTCATTCTGAACTGTATAGAAACATAAGGCTAGAAAAATAAGAATATCAATAATCACACTCTCACAATACAATTAAATAACTTCTATCTCTGCATAGAGTGAGCCAGAACGCTTAAGAGCTCGTAATATCGAAATCAAATCTCTTGGAAGAACTCCAATAGAGTTTAATCCATCAACTAATTGACGCAAAGAAGCACCATTCATCAATATCAATTTACTACCTGTCTCTTGTACTCCTATACTCGTTTCATTGGTGACAACTGTTTCTCCTTCTCCAAAAGAATTCGGTTGTGAAACATCGCTATTTTGTGCAATCACAATCTGCAGATTTCCATGTGCAACAGCAACTGGAGCAAGACGAACATCATTACCCATAACAATAGTCCCCGAACGCTCATCGATGACTATTCTTGCATTACTGGACTCGGCAATTTCTATATTCTCAAGCACAGCAAGTAGTGGTATGCTGTTACCTTGATACTCTTCTGGAATTGCAATAGTGATAGTAGAGACATCTGTTGCTTTTGCAGACTCCTTAAATTGACTATTGATAGCATCAACTATCTTCATAGCAGTACTTGGTTCTTTTGTTGTAAGATGAAGTGTAAGTTCTTTTTGATTATTAAATTTATATGGAATACTTTTCTCTATCAATGCTCCTCCGGGGATACTCCCAACAGTGGCATTATTCTTCTGTACACTTGCACCACCACCCTCAACACTAAATCCACTGATAACTATATTTCCTTGTGCTAAGGCATAGACTTCTCCATCTACTCCTTTAAGTGGAGTCATAAGAAGTATTCCTCCACCAATAGAAGAAGCATCACCAATAGAAGAAACAGTAACATCTAATTTAGTACCTGCTTTAGCAGAAACCGGCATAGAGACTGTAACCATGACTGCTGCAACATTTTTAGGTTTTAATTGACTTGCATCAACCGAAATGCCCATAGCAGAAAGCATATTTGCCATTGAGGACATAGTAAATATTGAATCTTTTTTATCCCCAGTTCCATTTAATCCCACTACAAGCCCATATCCAATAAGCTGATTATCTCGTATTCCTGAAAAGCTTGCTATATCTTTTACTCGTACTGCAAATGCTTCACTCCAACAGCATAGTACGAACAGTATACCACATAAAAGTACTCTAAACATGCTATCCCCGTATATTGACATGACAACTGTATACAAAGAATATCACACACTGGTATGACGTTGCCTAGTACTCTCTTTCTGTGCATGGAGTATTCCAGAGAGAAGTACAGTGCAAATATAGCAAAGACTATCACTTCCATATTCGCATACAGATAGTATGAAAAATGAATTGGAATTATGCTATTTCATTCGGTACTATATAAAAAGTCGATGTACACCATTCATACATCGCTTACGAGAGCTAGAAGCCTATCATTGCTTTTGTAGAATACAGATATATCTTTCTTTATCAGCAACAATATAAGAATAGGAATAGATACTCTTGTATCCTTCCATTGAAGTGATATCTGTGTGTAACATGAGAATGAGATATTGTCCCTGTTGCAAAAATTGATATGCAAAAGGTAAAAGTCTTTCAGGTGGCATGAATGCTCTACTTACAATAGCATCAAGAGCAAGATGAGGACAAATATCCTCTACTCTCCCTTCCTTACATAAAGTATCGGGAAGCATAAGGCGACGCAATGCACTTTCTATGAATAAGACACGTTTTTGTCTACACTCTATCATCGTGTATGTTCCAAGAGTATAGAAACAACGCAGAGGTATTCCAGGAATACCAGCACCAGCACCACAATCAATAATATTGTGCATAGGGTACTGTGTATGTTGTAATATATAGGCAAGGTGTATGCTATCGATACATAAATCACTAGCAATCTCATACTGATTTTGCTTTCCAACAAGATTCGTACGCTTATTCCACGTATAGAGCAGAGAGATATATTCTACACACTTTGTGATAGCATGCTCATCATATTCTAGCCCTATTTCTCTCGCAGTTGAATCAAGCATTGTAGCAATATCACACATACGTATGTATCTAGCATAGAGTATAAAGAATGTAAAGGAGCAAAAACAAGATTTTCTCTTCACTCTCTTGTCTTTATCTCATAAAGAGGATATATATTAAAGAGGTCGAAGTAATATATAATACACATGTGTGACTTTATATACATTCTTCAACGCTATATACCCAGAATATAGAATAGAGAGAGTTATGAAACCAACCTCGATGATGACACAAATTATCAATCATCTTGGAGATTATGCCGTACGGATACAAAAGCCATCTTGGAATAAAAGAACTGTTTCTCTTATTTCTGATACTGATACTGCTATTGATAGCATGAATCTACCACAAAGTACTACTCTTAATATCACTTCTACTCCATACACGATAGTAATAAGAGCATATAATGTAGTAGATATAATGAGACGACGTGGGAAATCAGATGAAGAAAGATATGAAGACAATACTATAAGCTCTCAAGAGTATGATATAGAATTTATTCAGAATATAACACTGCATTATATATTCGAGAGCATACTACAT
>CAMWXW010000028.1 GCA_947178315.1 uncultured Desulfovibrionaceae bacterium
TTTTTAATGATACTGCGACCACCTAGATCTACACCTCTGTATTAGTCGGCAGCGTCAGATGTTTATAATATACATATATAATATGAGAAGTGCATGCAGATATGATATTCTCTAAAATACCCTCCTATCCTCTTTATGAGGTATTACTCTCTTATTACTCTTCGAATACCAAATTTAAGCGTGTTAATAACATTTTATCATTTTCTATTTTTGTATTTGATGTTGTAAGAAGTGTATCTCCAACAAAAATAGAATTCGCTCCAGCAAAAAAGCAGAGTGCTTGCATTGTATCTTCCATAGAAGAGCGTCCTGCAGAAAGACGAATATAACTTGTAGGCATCATAATACGCGCAAGTGCTATCGTACGGATAAAGTCAAATGGATCAATAGAAGGTGCATCTTGTAAGGGCGTATGTGGTATTGGTACAAGCTTATTGATTGGGATTGACTGAGGTGGGACTGGCAAATTTGCTAATATAGTCAACATATGTATCCTATCATCATTTGTTTCTCCAAGACCCAATATACCACCTGAACATACTCGAATACCTGCTTTTTGAACAATACGTATAGTCTCAATTCTATCTTCAAATGTACGTGTTGTTATTATATTTTTATAGTAGTGAGGAGAAGTATCTACATTATGGTTATAGTAATCAAGACCTGCATCTGCAAGTCTATTCGCTTCATCTTGTGTCAACATACCAAGTGTCGCACATGTCTCTAAACCAAGCTCCTTTACTATACCAATACTTTCACAGACAAAATCTAAATCATCTCCATCTGGACGCCTTCCTGAAGCCCCCATACAAAATCGTGTTGCTCCACATTCTTTGGCACGCAACGCTTTTTCACGAATCTCTTCTTGAGTCACTTGAACAGATGTATGAGAGCCATAACGAGATGATTGAGAACAGTAAGAGCAATCTTCTGGACACTTCCCTGTTTTGATAGAAAGGAGTGAACTTGCTTGAATTCTATTACCTGGAAAATGCTCCCTATGCACTGTATGAGACTTATATAATAAATCCATAAAAGGTAATGAAAAGAGACTCTTTGCTTCTTCGACTGTATACTGTGTGCGTATTGACATATCTATACTGCTCCTATACTATGACCATCTACACGCAGGAGATATATAATGGAATATACCAAGTTATATACGCAATATCTACAGAAATTGCAAGAAAAGAAAATCTATAGAACAATTCCAGAAAGTGGTATACGAACTCCTACACTTGACTTTTCACATAATGATTATCTTGGGCTTTCTAAGAATAAACACTGTCTTGATGAAGGATATCGTATTGCTCAAGAATATGGCATCGGCTCAACAGGTTCACGACTTCTATCAGGCTCATTTCCACTCATGACACACTTTGAAAATCAGATAGCACTCGATAAACATACAGAAAAAGCCTTACTCTTCTCAACAGGATATCAAGCAAATAGCACAGTATTAGCACAATTACTCAATACAAAGGTAGTGCCTAAGAAAACGATTGTCTTTTTTGATAAAGCAAACCATGCAAGCCTATATCATGCTCTTTTTATTAGTGATGTCTCATACAAGCGATTTGCTCATAATGATATCAATGCACTATGTGAACTCATTGAACAATATAGTGATGAGTATGATGCTCGATTTCTTGTTGTAGAAAGTATTTATGGAATGGACGGAGATAAAGCTCCTCTTGAAGCATATATTTCTCTATGCAAAGAACACAATATATTTCTGTATATTGATGAAGCACACGCGACAGGTCTTTTTGGAGAAAGAGGATACGGACTCTCTACAAATCACGATCTTTCAGGAATAGAATATTGTATTATGGGAACATTTAGTAAAGCACTCGGGGGAATGGGTGCTTATATTGCCTCAAATACACACGTGATTGACTATCTCATCTCTACATGTGGTGGATTTATTTATTCAACCTCACTCTCTCCTTTTCTTATAGGTGCAATGTTTTCAGCATGGCAACTCATTCCACAGTTTGAACAAGAGAGAATCAGAATTCTACGGAATGCACAGATATTACGGCAAGGCATTATACAATATGGCTATGATACAACACATGACTCTACTCATATTGTACCACTTATATCACATAGCATAGAACACATCCAATCCCTTTATTCTCTCTTACAGAACCATGGTATCCATGTCTCCTGTATCCGTCCACCTACTGTCCCACCTAATGCACCAAGATTACGCTTTGCTACTAATATATTTCATACTCAAGAAGATATTGAGTATGTTCTTCACATTTTACAAAAAGCATAACAGAACAAGAATACTCTCACAAAAGTACAGAGTGCTTCTATATTTATGAAAAAAAGTTACTCTTCTATAATACTTATTTCACTCTCTGTAGAGCTATGATGGGGTACAGATGCTTTTGCTTGTATTTTTATATTTCTATCTTCAGTAGGCTCCTCAATATCTGCCATAAAGAAGAATCCATGTTGATTATGCAACTGTAACACTTTTGACATACTTGCTATTAGCATCTCACGCATAGTTGGTTCTATTTTCAATGACAGAGGAAAAGAACACATCAGTATTCCTTTATGAAATCTAAACATATCTTGTTGCATGTCCTCTGGAACAATATCGTTCAAAGTAGATTTAAGGTCTTTTAGTAATTTTTCTTTATCATCTTCTCCATTTTGATCTTGGTGTGTTTTTACATCTCCATCATTGGTAACTATCTCCATTAAATCAGATGTAAGCTTAGTATATACTGTACTTAAAAGCGTATCCATCATACTTTTCTTGCTTTTAGGAACACGACATTGTACATTCAAGTCTATACTCAATGGTAGCGAAGAAGAGATACTACATTCTTCTAAGGATAGTGTAATCCCTATTCCCCTACTTAGATATGTTTTCATCTCATTCTGAAGAGCTGCTTGTAGTCTTTGTCTTATGATATTAGGAAGAGCTGATGGCTGTGTAGAGGGAGTCTTTGTTCTTACTGTTGTACTATCTTGAGGGAGTAAAGGACTAGAGCCATTAGTGAATGGATTCGTGCTATCTAAGGGTAAAATAGATGCTCTCTTTTTACTTCTACTACTTGGGATACCGCTCTCAGAACCTCTATAATCAATTATATCTTGCTCGCCGATTATATCAGAACATATAGACGATCTACTCATTGAACCTACTTCAGAGATAGTAGCCATAGACACCCTCAATATATGAAATGAATCTTATAGATAATATTAAGTCATCTTTATTCATATACAAGGAAGTGACAAAGAAAAGCTCTCTAATGTGCTTTATTCTTTCTTATTCTTATAAGAAAAGGAAAAACACAATCAGAGAGAAGACTTTATCGTTCAGATAACGCTTGGCTTTTCGCTTTAAGTATTGGCTTAAGCAAATAATCTAGGATAGTTCGACTACCAGTTAAAATATCTACAGTCGCTGTCATACCAGGAATGATTGGCAACGTTTCGCCTCGACCTTTAATAACATTACTATCTGTTCGCAATGTAACAAGATAATAGAATTCACCTCTTCTATCTTCTAAGGTGTCTGCACTTATTTGTTCCACTGTTGCATCAAGTCCACCATAAATGGAATAGTCAAAGGAACTCACTTTTACAACGGCACGTTGTCCTGGGTGAATAAAACCTCTATCTTGTGGATTGATACGAGCTTCTACAAGAAGTGTATCATCAAGTGGAACAAGTTCCATTATTGTTTCACCCGGTTTAATTACTCCCCCAGCTGTTCGTATGAGGATACGCTTTACAGTTGCTTGAAGTGGTGAGCGTATTTCAAGACGAGCAACTCTATCTCCTCCAGTCGCTATTGCTTCTCGAGCAGAGGTAAGTTCAAGCTCATATTTCGTGAGATCAGCAAGTGCTTGAGCCCGTATCTCTGATTTACGTAATTCTATTCGTTGCTTCGCTTCAGCAATTCCAGACTCTACACGAGATAAGCTAATAGTTGAACTTGATATCTCACCTTCTAAGTCTACAATTTTTTGTTCTAAGGCTAGATAATCTACCCTAGAGTAAATACCCTGATTCAACAGAGGACGGGCTATATTACGCTGTTCTTTTGCAAGAGCTAAACTCTGCTTTGCACGCTGAATATTATTTTGTACCTCCCGTTGTTCTTGCACTCTTTGTTTTAACTGATTATCCAAGACTAAGAGTTCAGATTCCATTTTTGCTCGGGCTGATGCCAATATCTCATTTTGATGTGCAATAACATTGGGGGCTTTTTCTTGCAATTCTTCAGGATACTGTGGTGCTCTATCATCTAAAAATGCACGGAGTTGTGCAACTGCTCCCATACTCTCATAGTATTGACTTAATTTATCTTTATAGAAACTCTCGGCAGACTGATTGTTGATTGTTGCTAATATTTGTCCTTTTTGTACAACATCTCCATCTTGAACAAGGATTTGCTCTAAAATACCACCTTCTAAGTTTTGAATTTCTTGTGTTCGCTGAGATGCTATGATTTGCCCTGTTCCACGAGTTACTTGATCAATAACAGCAAAATGAGCCCAGACTAGAAAAATGATAATGAAGAGAACAGCCGATGAAGAAAGAATAAATGCAAAGGGGTGTCCTTTACGATAAATTGCAGCATCAACATCCGTCATAAATTCTAAATTATCTCTATCTATTTTAGGACGTACAGCAGGTTGTGCAGGCTTTTTCACAGCAATAGTTTGCTCTTGAGCTTTATCTCCTTGTTCCTTAGTCTTCTCACTTTTTTTTACTAGCTTATCCTCTTTTTTAGGGGTAAGTTGTGGTTTTGGCATCTCTCGAGTAGAAGGTTCTTTTTTACCTATAGGTGGTAGGTTATTCTCGTCCTTATTTGTACCTGATGCACCTTTTTTCTTTTTCTTACCTATAGACGGCACAGGAACTTTTTCTCGTATGCCTCGTTTAGATTGTAGATTAGGCAAATTATGTATACCTTCATTTACCATATAGCACTTCCTTCTCTATCGCCCAGCTGTTCTCACCTTATCTTTACGTAAAGAATCCAATACCACTTGCTTTGGACCATCAGCTACAATAGTACCATTATCTACAATAATAAGTCTATCTACAAGATCCAACATAGAGGGACGATGGGTAATTATAACTATTGTTTTATGCTCTATCACACTACGCAATCTATTTTTTAATAACTCTTCAGATGTATGATCCATATTACTACTTGGTTCATCTAAGATCAATACGTCAGAATCCAATAAGAGAGCACGTGCTATTGCTACAGATTGACGTTGTCCACCAGAAAGATTCATACCTCGCTCGCCTACCATGAGTCCGAAACCTGCTGGAGATAGTTTCACAAAATCTGTGACTCCAGCTATTGTAGCTGCACGCAGTATCATATTATCATCTGCATTATGAACACCAATAGCTATATTATCTCTCACTGTGCCATAGAAGAGATAATTATCTTGAGAGACAAAGCCAACACGAGGGCGAAGCTCACTTATATCTAATTGTCGGATATCGACTCCTCCAAACTTTACAGAGCCTTCTTGAGGCTGATATAGACCAACAGCAAGCCGACCTATTGTCGATTTCCCAGAGCCCATTTTTCCAAGTATTCCGACCTTTTCTCCTGCACGTATCTGAAAATTAAGATTATGTAGAGTATCTTTTTCTGATTTTGGATAGCGAAAGGAAACATTCTCAAATGTAATAGAAGGCTCAAGAGGGCCAAAGTCCACATAGGATTTATCTGTTGGACGTTCTACAGGCAACTCCATAAGTGTATCGAGTGATTTCAGTGCCATACGAGAATGGTGTAATCGGCTGATAAGAGAAGCTACTTGACTAAGAGGTGCCATTGCTCGTGTTGCAAGCATATTACAGGCTATCAAAGCTCCCATAGACATCAATCCTTCAGATATTCTATAGACACTCCATATAACAATAATCACACTCACGAATTGAGTTACAAAAATAGACATTGTCATAGAGAGATTGGCTAATGCTTTGATGCGAGAGTTCGAAATAGCATTTCTTCCTACTATTCTCTCCCATGTATCCTGCATTCTTCCCTCTGCTTGGCTGAGTTTTACTGTTTCAAGCCCGTTGATTATCTCAACCATGAGAGCATTTTTTTGCATACCTTCTTTATACCCAGACTCCATGATGCGTTGAAAAGGAAAGTGAATAATAAGCCCAAAGATAACGACAAAAGGGATAGCTATTGCAGGCACAAGAACAATAGGACCACCGATAAGAAAAATAACAAATAAAAAGATACATAAAAAGGGAAGATCTATCAATGTTAACAACGTAGATGAACCAAAGAATTCACGTAGAGACTCAAACTCTTTTAGGTTATTTGCTATAGAGCCCGTTGAATCTGGCTTCATATCCATACGCATACCCATGACTTGTTGCATGAGTTTACTTGCAAGAATAACATCGGCATTTCTTCCTGCAATATCCACAAAATAGCTACGTAGATTTTTTAGGATAAAATCAAAGATATACGCAAGAGCTATACCTATCCCTAACACCCACAATGTATCAAAGGCCTTATTGGGAACTACTCTATCATAGACATTCATTGTAAATAACGGTGTCCCAAGTGTGATGAGGTTTAATACTAAGCTTGCTATCACAACATGTTTATAGATAGGTAAGTAGTTCAAAAGAACATCCCAGAACCAACGCTTGGATTGAAGAAGTTTTATATCACTAACCCGTTTATCCAATTGGGCTTCTGGCTTAACAAAAAGAGTATAGCCTATGTATTCTTCCTCTAACTTAGCAAGTGGGATTGTTTGAGGTGCAGGCCCAACCTCTGGAAAAATAACAGTCGCTTCACTATTATTATATTCTGTTAAGACACATGCTTGATTATTATGCAATAAAAGAATACAAGGCAATGTTAATTGTGAGATATCTGATATACGCCGTTTTGCCACAAGCTTTGCACGCATACCTGCATTTCTTGCTGCACGTATACATGCTGCTGTTGTCATTGCAGACTCTTTTGTAGGGATACCAGCCATGAGATAACGTGCTGATATAGATTTACCATGAATCCTAAATATAATACTAAGACACCCTATAAGAGGAGGGGTATAATCTACCTCACTAGGACGGACAGATGATATCTCCTGAACTATATTTTCGGCATTGTGTTGCATTCTATTTCCCATATAATGCTTTAGATGTATCTACATCTCTCTTTAAGAATGACATGCAATTTGCATACTACTCTAAGGATAATAC
>CAMWXW010000029.1 GCA_947178315.1 uncultured Desulfovibrionaceae bacterium
ATATTCTACAAAAAAATCGTATACAGAAAGAATATGTAAAAGAATATACAAATGCTTCATTCATTGTTGGTAAAAACTATAAGTTTCATGATGGGCTTTTCAGTGGCTTTGATCCAAAAACATCGATGTATGATAGAAAGTTCTGGGATTTTGAACGTGATGAGAATGGAAACCCTAAACGTGATCCAAGTCTTACAAATCCACGCTGTGTTTTCAATATACTCAAGAAGCATTACACACGATATACGATAGATAAAGTTTCTTCTACAACGGGTATTCCAAAAGAAAAGCTAACTATGATCTATGATGAATTTACAAAAACACACCCCAAAGAAAAAGCCGGTGCTTTTATGTATGCTCTTGGGCAAACACAACATACATGTGGTGTTCAGAATATCCGAGGTATGGCAATCATACAACTTCTTCTTGGCAATATTGGTGTCTCTGGAGGAGGTGTCAACGCACTAAGAGGAGAGTCTAATGTACAAGGTGCAACAGATGTCGCTGTTCTAGCAGACTCACTCCCTGGATATCTACCAATGCCAACAACAGATGCTCCAACACTTGCCTCATATAATACAAAGAATACACCTCACTCTAATGAACCTATGAGTACAAATTGGTGGAAAAATCGCCCTAAATATATGTCAAGTCTGATTAAAGCATACTATCCCTCTCTTTCATTAGAAGAAGGATACTCCCTCATGCCTAAGTTAGATGGAGATAAAAATAAGCTTGATTATACATGGATGGCATTTTTCAGAAAAATGAAAGAAGGGGCAATCAATGGATTCTTTGTATGGGGTATGAATCCAGCAGTAAGCGGTTCTCAAACAAGCTTTGTGCGAGAAGCATTAACAAAACTAGATTGGCTTGTTAATGTAAATGTCTTTGAAAATGAAACAGGTTCATTCTGGAAAGCACCAGGAGTTGATCCTTCAACAATTAAAACAGAAGTTATTTTCTTACCCTGTGCAGTCTCAATAGAAAAAGAAGGTTCAGTTGTAGATTCAGCTCGTACACTACAATGGCGATATGCTGGTCCTAAACCATATGCACAAACACGTACTGATGGTGATATCATGGTACAAATGTTCCTTGCTATTCGAGAGCTATACAAAAAAGAAAAAGGACAATTTGCAAAACCGATACTATCCTTTGATATAGATAGATGGCTTGATGCAAAGCATAAAGATGAATTCAATCCTCATAACGTTGCTAAAGTCATCAATGGTTACTTCCTTAAAGATACAGTAGTAAATGGAGTCCAGTATAAAAAAGGTGATCAAGTGCCAAGCTTTACACTTCTTAACGATGATGGTTCTACAGCTTCAGGGTGTTGGCTCTATACAGGTATTTATACCAATGATGGAAATATGATGGCACGCACTAATAAAAAACAAACACCAATACAATCGAAGCTCAATATCTTCCCACAATGGGCATTCAGTTGGCCTGCAAATAGAAGAATTCTGTACAATAGAGCAGGCGTAACACAAACGGGTGAACCATTTAATAAAGAACGCCCTGTTATTGAATGGACAGGTAAAGAATGGATAGGAGATATTCCAGATGGTGCAGGTGCTCCAGGTACATGTTATCCATTTATTATGCTCACTGAAGGACAAGGATTACTATATACAACACGATTGATGGACGCACCAATTCCAGAACATTATGAACCTGTTGAGTCTCCACTTGATAAAAATCCATTTTCAAAACAGTTCAACGATCCTCTTACATGGTATGCTTACGGTAGAAAAATTGGTAGCAATAAACAATACCCTTGTGTTGGAACAACGTTCCGTTTAGCCGAACATTGGCAAACCGGTGTCCTTTCTCGTAATATACCATGGTTATTACAAGCAGAACCTCAATCATTTTGTGTCATAAATGATGAGCATGCCAAAGAATTAGGAATAACAAATGGTAGTATGGTTCGAGTAAGCAGTGAGCGAGGCTCTGTTGTTGTTGTTGCAATGGTAACAAAACGTGTTCAACCACTCACTATTGAAGGAAAGAAAGTACATGTTGTTGCTCTTCCATGGCATTTCTCTTGGACTACTCCAGATGCAGGAGAGGCTTCTAATTATCTAACAGGTGGATTTGGAGAACCAAATACCGGTATTCCAGAAACAAAAACATTCCTTGTAAATATAGAAAAAGCAACATCATAGGAGGAAAGATGGTAGCAGATACAGAAAAAGGATTCTTTATTGATCTCTCACGATGTGATGCATGTAGAGGGTGTCAAGTTGCATGTGAGCAATGGCATAATCAAGGTACTATCCCTACAAAACAAACAGGTAATAATCAGAACCCTCCTGATCTTAATTATGAATGCTATAAAGTAGTTCGTTTCGAAGAAAAAGTATACAATAATAAATTTGAGTGGCTTTTCTTCCCCGAACAATGCAGACATTGCTTTGATGCACCTTGCCAAGCTCAAGCAGATCTTGAGGTAGAAGGAGCTATTATTACTGATCCAGCAACAGGTATAGTGATTTATACAGAAAAAACCAAAGAGCTTGATTTTGAAGCAGTCCGTGAAGCATGCCCTTATAATATTCCACGACAAGATCCCAAGACAAAGCTTATTTCAAAATGTGATCTATGTTTTGATAGAGTGCAAAATAATATGGTTCCTGCATGTGTACAGACCTGTCATTCTGGCTGTATGAATTATGGTTCATATAAAGAAATGCTCGCTCTTGCTAATAAACGTCTTGAAGAAGTAAAAAAAGATTACCCTCAAGCTGTATTAGGTAATCCTGATGCTGTCCATATTATTTACCTTTTTCCATTCCCTCCTCATGATTACTATGAATATGCTGTTGCAGATAGTGGCGAAGATTCCTCTCAAACATCATTTGCATAGCCCTTCTACCTCCCCTATCTCTTTCCTTCGTAATGAAGTGCAAGAGATAGGATAGACTTTTCTTATATATCAAGCTCTCTGTTTGATTTTTCTTAAAAAAATATTTCTATATTATATATTTTTTATTTGTACCTAATAAAATATAATAGTTCTCTAAAAGATTCCTTAAACTACCTAGCATAGTAGATTTACAATAGTATCTGTACATTATATAATCTCTATGCTATGATGCGTATACGAAGTTATTATTATCTTTAGGAATATATTATGAAAGATTCCACACGACGTATTATCACAGGTATGTTCTTACTTATCCTTCTATGTAGTGTTCTATCACTCGGTCCTATTCCAATAACACTCGCTCTCTTTTGTATTTCTCTCCTTGGATTAAGTGAACTCTATGCTATGATGGGCATACAAAAAAATCCTATAATCTGGGGGATAACAGCTTTTATCACTGGTCTTCTTTTTCTTCTCTCATTCACAAGTAATGCTTATCTCATGTTGATTGGAGTTATTTATATCGTAGCTCTTCCCCTCCTTCTCTTCCTTATCTTATGGGGGATTTTTGATGTAGATGTACCATTTACCTATTATACCTCAATGGTATTTGCACTTATGTATATTCCCTTTGCTTTACAGTTTGCACTTCTTCTCTCTATATATGAACAGATATTTGTTTTGCTTATCACCACGATGTCTGATACAGGGGCATATTTTGGTGGTAGATATTTTGGAAAACGCCTTCTATGGCCAAAAGTGAGTCCTAAAAAAACAGTAGAAGGCTCTCTTGCTGGCTTACTTCTCACTCTTTTTGTATGTCTCTTATATGGTGGAGTTTTCCTTAACTACTCTCCTTTTCTCCTTGTTTTAATCATAGTGAAATTAAACATTACATCACAGCTTGGTGACTTTTTTGAGTCTGGGCTAAAACGCATATATAATGTAAAAGATTCAGGGACTCTCTTACCAGGACATGGTGGGGTATTAGATAGAATAGATAGTCTTCTTTTTGTTATCCCAGCATACTATATTATTAAGATTTTATGTATCTAAAACAACATACTTTATATTGATAGGGCTGTATTATGAACTATATTTCTTCTCTTCCTTCTCCTTCATGGCAAGAACAACCTAAAATGATTTCAATTTTAGGAAGTACAGGTTCTATAGGAAGAAGTACTCTCAATGTTATTCGTAAGCACCCACAGTCTATGCAGGTAATCGCATTAGCTGGAGGTAATAATATCTCACTACTTGCTGAGCAAGCACAAGAATTTTCTCCTTCTTATCTTGCTGTAAAAGAAGAGAAAGATATCCCTACCCTCCGTGATTTACTCCCCCCAAAGTATACTCCCACAATACTCCATGGAGAAGAGGGATATGCTCATATTGCCTCTCTTACAGAGGTAAATACTGTATTATGCGCTCAAGTGGGAGCAAGTGGTTTACATGGAACATATAGTGCCGTAGATAGTGGTAAAGTTGTTGCACTTGCTAATAAAGAATCTCTTGTTCTTGCAGGAGAACTCTTACGAAAAACTGCACAGCGTACAGGTGCCTCTATACTTCCTGTAGACTCAGAACACAGTGCGATTTTACAAGCATGTAATGCACGTCCTCCAGCATGTATATCAAAACTCATTCTCACTGCATCAGGTGGACCATTCAAGGGAAAACAACTTTCTGAACTAGCTCATGTAACAGCACAAGAAGCCATACAGCACCCTACATGGAAAATGGGTAAAAAGATATCTATCGATTCTGCTACAATGATGAATAAAGGTCTTGAAATTATTGAAGCATATCATCTCTTTGGTATAGAGCTATCTCATATAGAAGCTCTTATTCACCCACAATCTATTATTCACTCCTTCGTTGAGTTTGAAGATGCGACACAACTAGCTCAACTAAGCTATCCATCTATGGAGCTTGCAATTGCCTATGCTTTATATTATCCTATAGGACGTTCCGTTGGTGTACCATCTCTCTCACTATTAGAAATACAAAGCCTTACATTTGAGCCTATCCCTAGTACATATCGCTGTTATTATCTCGCTCGTGAGGCATTACAACATAGTAAGGAGATGCCTATAGTAGTAAATAGTGCAAATGAGATAGCAGTTGAGTCATTTTTAGAGGGAAAGATTACATTTCTTGATATACCTGATATCATAGAGTATGTAGTAGAACACATGTCTATTCCAGTGATTTCATCTACACTAGAGGATATTCTTTCTTTAGATAAAGTAAGTCGTCTCTATACACAGGAATATATACATAAAAAATATAAAACACGTTAACTTAGTTTTATATCATATATATTACGATGCTAGTTTATGTTGAGGAGATTCTATGACACAAAGTATATTTGCAATCATTATTGTTTTTGGAGGACTGATTTTCATTCATGAATTAGGACATTTCCTTGTTGCACGATTTTTCCATATAGGTGTACGCTCTTTCTCTATCGGATTTGGACCTAAGCTCGTTGCAAAAACAATTGGTAAAACAGAATATAAACTTTCTGCAATCCCACTAGGAGGGTATGTTGCACTTGTAGGAGAAGAAGATAATGCTGAACTCCCAGAAGGCTTTACTCAACAAGAAAGTTTTGCCCTACGGCCTGCATGGCAACGTCTGTGTGTTGTTGTTGCCGGTGCTACATTCAACATTCTTCTTGCTATATTGATTTACTTTTCCATTTTCTATTTCTCTGGAAAGTCCTACCTCCTTCCTATCATAGGTGATATACGTCCTAATTCTCCCGCAAGTCTTACTGAATTAGCTGTAGGTGATACAATATTAAGAATCAACAATATTCCAATAACCCGATTTGAACAGATTCGAGAGCTTACACAAATCAATGCTGGAGAGATGATGTCCCTTGTTATCTCAACTCCTGCTGGAGATGAGCGTACAGTAGAGCTTACTCCAGTTCGTTCTACGGTACCAAATATGTTTGGAGAACCTACAGAACTCTGGATACTTGGTATTGCGCCATCAAATAAAGAAGCTCGACAACCACTTGGATTTTTTACAGCACTACAACAAGGAGTAATACAGACATATCACTCTTTAGAACTCACTGTTCTAGGATTAGTAAAACTCATACAAGGCAAGGTATCAAGTGATAGTGTTGGTGGTCCTATTATGATAGCACAAGTTATTCATGATGGAGCAAAGCAAGGTATTCTAGTTGTTGCAAGTATAGCTGCATTTATCAGTATTAATTTAGGGTTTATCAATTTACTACCTATTCCTGTACTTGATGGTGGTCATGCCGTCTTTTTAGTTATAGAAATGGTACTACAAAGACCAGTTAGCATTCTGTGGAGAGAGCGTCTTACCAAGGTTGGTCTCTTCTTGCTCTTTTCTCTCATGATATTTGCTATGTACAATGATATTTTTAGACTTATACGCTCATGATAACACTTATTCTATACAATTCACAGGGATATATTTCATATGCACTTGCAGATGACACTAGAATAGTGCATACAACTTCCTTATACTCTCCTAAAAATAGCACAGAAATATATATGCCTCATATAGAACATGCCTGTAGCACACGTGGGATATCTCCTTGTGCTATAGGGCGTATTCTTTGTACAGTTGGTCCTACAAGTTTTACAGCAACACGACTTATCTTAAGCACTGCACTTGGTATTGCTCTACCTCGTTCTCTCCCTATTGCCTCACTTACTACATTACATAGTCTTGCACTCAATGCCCCTATTGAAACAGACTCCCTTTGGATAGTACTTCAAGCACAAAAACACGCTTTCTATACACAATGTTTTCACGCTAGATATAATCAAAACTCACTTGAGATACACTCAGCTAATGAAATTACTCTCAACACATATGAGAATCTTTGCACAATGCTTTCATCTTCTCCACATACTTATCTCATAGCTGATGAATATGTACATGAACTATATAGTAAAAATCCACTTCCTTCATGTACTCTACTCCCCTTACACTATGCTATTCCTTCACCATTTGCACTCTATGGATATTCACAAAAAGCACATTACTCTACAGATGTACCAGAAGCATGTTATATACGTACAACAGATGCTGAACAGAATATCATGGATATAGCACAAAAACTTGGATATTCCCCACAAGAAATACATGATATATACTCAAAAAATATAGCAGAGACATAAGTATTAACAATATGTATAGTTTAGTATTTTTATCATAGAGTATAATTAAAATACAAATATTATAAAATATTTACAGTAAGTATACATACAAAACACAATATGAA
>CAMWXW010000030.1 GCA_947178315.1 uncultured Desulfovibrionaceae bacterium
GAATAATATGGGATTAAAAGAATTTTTAGATACAATTGAAAGCAAACTACTCCAAGAAGCTATGGATTCAGCTAATGGTGTAAAAAATCAAGCAGCAGAGCGTTTACGTATAAAACGTACAACACTGATAGAGAAATTGAAAAAGCGAGATCAATTGCAATTGTTATAGTATTTTACCTTGTTTAGGATGACCTGTGAAATATACGATTAAGAGCATAGTATATTGTTGTATCCTATGTATATGCTTTAGTGTATTCTTTGTGCATATAGCTTATACAGCACCTCAAGCAGAATATATAAGCATTCCTATACCTCTACGTAATAATATTTATAAGATAGAGGAGCAGAAAAAAGCTCTTATTTTTCATGTACATAAATCACTTTCAAAAAGTGAACAAGGAATATTTCAAAGTAAGATATCAAAGTCTTCTTTTGTAAGGAGAGTGCGATATACGGCGTCCTCAATAATATTAGAGATGAATACCGATGCCTTAGGCTATGTATTTATACCATCTTCTGATACACTTACACTTTTTTATGATTCTACAAGAAAAGCATCATATACTTCTCGTAATCGTAATACTGTAGATGAAAAAGATTCCTCTCAGAAATCGTTTACTGTCTTAAAATCAGATGCTAGTTCTCTGTCTAAAAAACAAGATGGTATAGCACGTAGAATAGGAATCTCTCCAGCAGCAGGGAAAGAGAAAAAAGCAGAACCTAAAAAAGAAAATAGTTCTGTAAATCAAGCTATTAACAGTGGAACAAATGGACAAGTTATAGTCCCTCGTAAAGAGATTCCAGATAATGCTATGCGTACATATATACGTGAACGTGTCCATACTGGAGAAGAGACAACACCACAATCTTTGGAAAGGAATCAAAGATATATCCAAACAACAGAGAGGAATCGTATAGATAAAGGAGAACTAGAAAAGTGGAATACAGAACAGAACAGTAAGGCCACTCAAGTATCATTACCTGTTGAGAAGTCCATACAGCAGGTAGCCCCAATACAAGAACAAAGTCATCAAAAAGAAAGTGAAAAAGCATCAAATAGTGATGAAGAAAGTAATAATATACATAGCATTCGTGAACGTATTGCTCGTCCCTCTCTTTCAGAAGAGCAGGTAGAATTTCAAGATAAAAATAATCAATCAGGTGAGAAAGAAATACAGATAGATACCACAATACAAAAGCCAGTTCCAGCAAATGAGAATACTGCACTAGTAGCAGATGAAGATGAGAAAAAAGAAGATGAGAGTTTTGAGACACAAAGAAGTGTGATAAATTCTTTGCTCAATAGAGAGGAGTATGAAAAGGCATTGGTATTATTAAAAAACTTAAGCGAGAAGATAATATCAAAGCCAGAGAAAGAAGAGATTTTGTATCTTATAGCAGAAGTTTCTGAAGTCCTTTCACGAACAAAACCTGAGTATATTGTCGAAGCAATAAACAATTTTACTATTGCTATGAATTTTGATCTCCAGTCAAAAAATGTCCCGAATGCACTTCTTCAATTAGGTCTGTTGAATGGAACAATGAAAAATACTAAAGAGATTGAAGCCTATTTTTCAATAATACGTACAAAATATCCAAATAATAAGAATGTCCCACTTACATATTATTATCTAGGGAAGTATTATCAAGACAATAAGCAATATTCAAAAGCCTTGGTACAATATAAGACGTTGGAAGAAAAATATCCACAGTTTGAATTTTTACGAGAAGTAATAGTCTCTATTATTCAATGTTTAGATAGCTTGGGCTACTATAATGATATAAAACCATATATTGCTTTTATTGATGCTCGATGGCCTACACTATATCAAGTCTATCCAGATATTTTATTAGCAAAGGCAAAAGTATATTTTGATCTCAAAGAGTATAGTACTGCTCTTGATTCATATTGGCAATATGTGAATATAATACCAAAAGCGACTAATATAGATATGATTTACTCTAGAATAGGAGATAGCTATCTTCACTTAGGAGAAGTAGAGAAAGCACGTGCTGTGTACAAAAATATTGTACAAAACTACAAAGATACAGAGGGATATGTATTAGCCAAAATACGTCTTGCTGAGGATTTGATAATAGATGATATTACAGATGATTCTCAATTTCTCTCAGTCTTTGATAGAAGCTATACAACAACAGCTAGAGATACATATAAAGAGATATTGGAAAGCTATGCTCAATCTTCCTTTGCACCTATAGCCAAAGCAAAACTCGCACTATGGTATTTCTGGATGAAAGACTACAAGGAAGCACTTCTTACAGCAGATTCATTTAGAAAAGAGTATCCTAATGACCCTCTGATACCATCTATACATATGTTACTTGGGCGTATCTTAAATAGTATTGCTGAAGATTCAACAACACGTAAAGAAATTCCAACACTATGGAAGAAATATGCTCATCTCTTTACAGAAGAAGGAAGTCTTGCTCCTGAATATAGATTGCATATTGCACAGGCACTAGCAGATGAAAATGAAGATGAACAAGCAAATGAAGTCTTGCGTCCATTCTTCCAAGGGCGACGTTATAAAGATATCTCAGAACAAGCAATATCAGTAGCACTAGATATATATAAGAAAACAAAGGATTGGAAAGCTACAGAAGATCTGTATTATAGAGTTCTTGATTGGGATTTATCACGTGATATCTATGCAAGAGTGATTTTTTCTACAGCAATTGCATTTGAGCATATGGGAGAATATGATAAGTCAGATACACTCTTTCAACGTCTTCTTTCAAGTGTATTCACACCTCCATATTATCGAGGAGTGAGTGCCTATTATGTTGCAAAAAATGGATTAAAAGCCCTTCAGCCTCCAGCAAGAGTATATCCTTTTGCACAAGAAAGTCTTAATAGTCTACTGCTTGCCTCAAAAGAAAAAGAAGCTGTGCCAGGGCAAGGAGAAATCAATGACGATATCATCCGTTCGCTTATACAGCTACGTGAGATAACAAAAGATTTAGGTTCAACAGAGGAAACATTGCGTTATACTGTGCTTCAAGAACAATATGAGCCACAGAATATTTTATTGCAAATAGAAAAAGCAAAATTGATAAAAGAAATGGGCAATAGAGAAGAATGGAAACGCATACTAGAGGGGATAATACAAAAAGATCCTGCATCATCATATGCTAAACTTGCTCGAATGGAGTTAATAGGAGAACAAAATAGAAATAGTCTGAAAGAACTTAATAAATAAACTATCTTTCTTGTTCTTTATGCGTAGTATAAATATCTAAGAAGTGTTGTTCATCAAGTACTTCTATTCCAAGAGCTCTTGCCTTTATCAATTTAGAGCCTGCAGATTCTCCAACAATAAGGATATCCACTTTGGAAGATATAGAAGAAACAACATGTGCACCAAGCTCTTCTACCATTTGTGTTGCAGTTTTTCTTGGAAGTGATAGTGTCCCAGTAAAGACAATAGTCTTGCCAGCAAAAAGGCTGTTAGAGAGAGTGTCTTCTTTACTCTCTTCTGTAGGATTGATACCGTATTCTTGTAGCTGTTGGATAAGCTCTTGGTTATATTGATTTTGAAAGAAGGAATGAATAGAAGAAGCAACTTCAACACCAATATCATGAATTTCAATAAGCTCTTCTTGTGTCGCACGAGCAATCGCATTGATATTTTGAAAGTGTTTTGCTAGTGACTTTGCTGTCTGTTCACCTACATGTCTGATACCTAACGCATAAATGAGTTTAGGAAGAGTGCAGTGTTGTTTTGCAGATTCTATAGATTGTAATAGATTCGTCGCAGAGAGATGTCCCATACCTTCTAAATGGACGATTGTATCATAGGAAAGAGAAAATATATCTACAATAGTAGTGAGTATACCTTTATCATAAAATGTCTGTACCCACTGCTTGCCGAAACCTTTGATATCGAAGCCAGCTTGTGATATAAAATGAATACACTTTTGCACAGCAACAGCAGGGCAGTTGATGTTGATACAGTATACTCCAACCTCTTTATCTGAAAATGATAGTTCACTATTGCATGAAGGACAATGTGTAGGAAAAATAAAAGGCTGTGAATGTATAGTTCGTAATTCTGGAATGCTATTAACAATATAAGGAATTACATCACCCGCCCGTTTAATGAGTACATAATCACCAATTCGTATGTCTTTTGCTTTTATCTCATCTCTATTATGTAAGGTAGCTTTGCTCACAGTAACACCAGCTACTTCTACCGGCTCAAGATGGGCTACAGGAGTTATGATTCCTGTTCTTCCAACATGGAGTGCTATATCAAGAATTTTTGTCTGTGCATATCGTGCTGGGAACTTCATAGCAAGAGCAAAACGAGGACTACGTGCAGTGTGTCCTAAGATTTCTTGTATTTCAAAAGAGTTAACTTTTATAACAATACCATCAGTTTCATATGGAATACCTTCTCTTTGTTCTACGATAGTTTGATAGAGATTCCATATATCACGTGCAGAAGCAAGACATTGTGCACCTTGAGGCAATGCAAATCCTAAATGAGCTAGGTATTGCATGGATTGTTCTTGTGTCTCAAAAGATATCCCTGTTGTATTTCCTATATTATATGCGTAAAATTCGAGAGCCCGTTGTTGAGCTACACGAGCATCAAGTTGTCTGATAGTTCCAGAGGCAGCATTTCGAGGATTTGCAAAAGGTTTCTCTCCTTTTTGAATTTGCATCATATTGACATCTTGAAAGACATCTTTAGGTAAAATAATCTCACCTCTCACTTCAAGATATTCTGGAGCATTTGAAAGATGTTTAGGAATATTATATATTGTCTGTACTGAGTGTGTAACGACTTCCCCAATAGTACCATCACCACGAGTAATTGCTTTTGTAAGTATACCATTATTATAGATCAGCTCAACAGCAAGACCATCTAGTTTGACATCAACCCAGTATGTAAGAGAACCAAATTCATTCTCTAGCTTTGTAATAAAAGCGAGAAGCTCTTCTTCAGAGTGTGCCTTATCTAAACTATACATTCTCTTTGTATGTTCTGCTTTTTCAAGCGAAGAAACAACAACAGGTGCAATAGAAGTATCTTCTGGAATATTGAGTTCCTTACGTAAGACATCTCTTTCTCGTACAAGGGAGTCAAAAGCATCATCAGAGATTTCTGGTGCATCATGAATAAAATAGAGTTCATTATGACGAGCAATTTCTTTTTCAAGAAAACGAAGGCGTATATGAGCCTCTTCTTTTGTTGCATACGGAGATATATCCATGACACCTACCTTACGCACAGACAGAAGAATAGTTATTGTCAAATAAAGAAAATAAAGAGAGTATCTGTTTTGCTTTTGGAGTATCTTTTGCTAGTTCTTGCTCAATATTAGTTACTCCTTTAATAACTGTAGAGTGTTGTCTATTAAAAGAATATGCAACTTCTTTTAACGTCATATCTGTATGAACCCGAGCAAGATAAAAGATAAGATTACGTGCAAAGACACATTCTTTTTGTCTTGTTTTTGAAACAAGTCGCTCTTTTGATAATCCAAATGCTTTACAAATAACACTAAGGATATCTTCAAAAGTTATCTTCTTACCAGTTGTGCTATATGTGGAAAGAACATCTAACACCATTGATAGAGAAATATCTTCTTGCATAGCCCGTGCTTTGAGGATAAGAGTTTTCAAACAGCCTTCAATTTTACGGATATCAGTACAGATATTCTCTGCAATAGCATGAGTAACAGGTTCAGAAAGGTGTATTTGATATATTTGTGCTTTTCTTCTAATGATTTCTTTTCTAAAATCAATATCAGGTTGTGTAATATGTGCAACGTATCCATCTTGGAAACAAGAAGCAAGTTGATCATCAATATCTCGTATTTCTTTAAGTGAGAACGAACTAGAGAATACGATTTTTGAGCCACGGTGTTGCAATGCTTTAATAACATTGAGGAGTTGTGCTTGCATACGCTCTTTGCCTTGTAAAAAATGTACATCTTCTAATAAGAAGACATCTGCATTTTTGAGTCTATTAAGAAATGCAGTGATATTTTTCTGTTGCATTGCCATAGTAAATTGAGTTGTGAGATCTTCTGCAGAGAGATATTCAATGCGTGGAGAATGAATATTACTTGTAGAAAGTAATTCTCTCCCAAGTGCTTGCATGAGATGTGTTTTTCCAAGTCCTGGAGTTGAGCTAAGGTAGAGGGAATACGCAAGAGGATTACTTGATTTTTCACATAATGCTTTAGATGAAGCGTGAGCAAGCATATTACATGAACCGACAAGGAAAGAATCAAAGGAGTAATTAAAGGAATAGGGTCTCTCTTTATATTGAATAGGAATATACTCTTGTTGTGGTGTAATAAGAGAGGATTCACTATAGCTATCTGGAAGTGGCATACCAAAGGTAGAAGGAAGAGAGCGTTCAAGTTCTTTAATGGAGTCTGTAATAAGAATCGGTTGATATGGTGTTGTCGTTTGTGGGGGAGTCTGTTCTGTAGTCGACTGTGTAACTCGATGTGCATTAGAAGAGCATACATCAGCACAATGCTCTAAAGAAAATTTCATATAATGTAGTCTATCATGCTCTATTGTTTCTTTATGTGGCGTATGGACGTCAGATAAGGTGGTACGTTCTTTAACAAAAGAGTGCTGTTGGATAACAGGAAGGGAACGTTTTTGATGATTGACTTTCATAACAATGGTAGGGGTAAAACCAAGTACTCGAGTGCAGACAGACTGCAGTACGATATCATATTTTGCACGAATTCTGGTACAGGCATATTCTGTTGGTGGATAGAGAGTAAGTGTAGAATCTTGTAATTCTGCATCAACTTGAGAGAACCATAAGGTAAACCCTCCAGTCCCTATTTCCTGTAGTAAAATGCTTTTTATCTTTTCCCAAGAATTTTCCATACATAAGTTATACATTAGATGAGAGAACAAAGCAAGGAGGAAAAAATTTATATGTATATCATCTATGAACAATCGTAAACTGTACAATTGATGAGAAG
>CAMWXW010000031.1 GCA_947178315.1 uncultured Desulfovibrionaceae bacterium
TACGCTGGGTATTACTCCCTGTATAAAAATAGTTATACCGATAATAAAGAAAAAGAATGAGGAAGTGAGGGGGAAGGTATGATACGTACTGGAATAGTATATATGGTTGTAATAATAAGTGTTCTTTCATTTCCATATGTAGGAAGAGCAGAGGAAGAGGATATAGTATCGGATATATTTGCATTCGAATATAAGGAAAGTGCAGAGGAACGTGTACAAGAGGAATTACCACCTCCTAGTAAAGCAATCCCAGAACGTACATCTCAAAATACATGTAAAAGTTTATTAGAGGAATACAGAAATACATCAGTATGGCAGTTTTATATCGGACTCCGTGGTGGAGGTGCAGTAACCGGGACATATGGAGAATTAACAAATAAATCTCGAAACTATGTAGGTTTAGGTGGACACCCAATCATGGGAGGTATGTTTGGTCTTGGTATTCAGACAACGCCAAATTTCACATTTAGAATAGGTGTAGGTGTAGATCACTATTTTAAGACATCTCGTCTTATTACCTCTATAGATACAAAAGACTCACAGCTTATAAATAGTGATACACAAAAGGTAGAAAAGACAAGTATTTTAGGAGAGATGTATTTTGATTTTCACTCTGGATTGTGGAGTTCATTCTTCCTCAAACTAGCAGGTGGTTACTCATGGGTAACAGTAGATGGTATACGAGAGCAAGCACCAACAGCAGGCTTTGGTTTAGGAGTTCGATGGTATGCTCATAAATATCTCACATTTGATTGGACAATACTAGAAGCAAAGGCGACATTCCTTAAAAATATATCTGGTGAGTTAGGGACACAAATAGGTATCACCTTTCAATACTAGGGGTATAGACTGTGTAAGAATCTCAAGTAGTTCTTGTAGAAAGAGAGAGTATCTTTTAGAAGTCAGAGTATAAGAGGAGAAGAGGGTATCAGTAATAGTTAGATATTCACACTATGATATGCAACACACACATGATAGATATGAAAATTAGTATGTTTACTACTTTTTTTACGGCTAGACTTATGCTATACTTATAAAAGAATAGACTTTTTGAGGAGCAAAGATATGAATAAATGGCCTGTGACTATTGCAATTCCAACGGCGATAGCAGTGTGTGTGGCGCTTTTATCAGTGTTTATAATAGGCGGGAGTAAAG
The DNA here is from genome assembly GCA_947178315.1 of uncultured Desulfovibrionaceae bacterium. Taxonomy (GTDB): domain Bacteria; phylum Desulfobacterota; class Desulfovibrionia; order Desulfovibrionales; family Desulfovibrionaceae; genus CAMWXW01. The sequence goes on from CAMWXW010000031.1 coordinate 1,157, forward strand.
ATACGATTGCAGTACTAGACTATAAAAAGATTATATCTGAAAGTACAGCAGTGAAAAAGGCCGGAGACTACTTCTCTGAACTTCAAGAGTCATATAAAACAGAGATTGATGGTATTAAAGATCCTAAAGAACAGGTTGCAGTATTAGAGCAAAAACAAGCAGACTTTGCAAAGAAAATAGAAGCTCTAGATGAATATCTTAATACAACATTAGAAGAGATTATTTCAAAGTATAGAGCAAGTAATTCTATCTCAATAATATTCCCTAAAGATGCTGCTATTAGCTTAGATGGAACACTTGATATTACAAATGCCATCATACAAGAGTTTAATAAAGTTTCATTAGAGAATAAAGAAATCGAGCAAATTATTAGTAAGAGTGTTCAAGAAGAAGCTCCTGTTCAAAATGAAACAAGTCAACAGCCTGAACAAAGTGCAGAGTAAAGTAGAATCATAGAAACACGTGGCTTTACTTCCGTTCTAATAGAGTAACACTTTCACAGTGTACTGTATGAGGAAACATATCAAACGGTGTACTGTGAAGGATAGAATACTTCTTCTGTAAAAGAGCACAATCTCGTGCCATTGTACTTGGATTACATGAAATATAGATGATATAACGTGCCTTTGACACAATAAGAGCCTTGATAACATGAGGGTGAAGCCCTCCTCGTGGAGGGTCGACACATATAGTATCTATATCTTGTATATAACGTGCGTGTATATTTTTCATATCAAGCGCTCTAAAGAGTGCATCTATTTTGTTCTTCTGAGCATTGTATTGTGCGTATTCTATTGATTCTTTTACAGAATCTATTCCATAGATTTTTGTAGCATGTGTAAAACAACTAAGTGCTATACTTCCAACTCCTGTACATATGTCCAGATATGTTCCTTTATGTCTACAAAGTGATTCAACAAAAGAATAGAGTTTATTCATCATAGTATAGTTATTCTGAAAAAAACTATTCGCACCATATCGTATTTGGATATCTCTATTAGCGATAGGAAGAACATCAGTAAGAAAGGCTTGCTCTTTAGGTGTTATGTAGTGTTCTCCATATGCAAGAAGAGTCGTACTTGTTCGAATACTGTGTACACAAAGAGCAGAGGGAAAAGCTTCTGTAAAAGCAGAAAATAGTTTTGTAACAGCATGATAGAAGTGTGAGTTGGGAGTAGTAATACAGTGTATCATATAGCGATTGTGATATGTAGAATAGCGAATGACTAATGTTCTCCAAAATCCGGTTTTATCATGATAGACAGGGATATTTGATAGAGTAAGTTGTTCTCGTGCAATAGCAAGTAATGTAAGCATATCGGGAGGTATAATAGCACAGTGAGGTATTGGTACTATGGTATGTGATTGCTCACTATAAAGCCCAATATCTTGCTTCCCTTCCTTTGTATATCCATAATGAAAATCAACTCTATTTCTATATGGAGTATGTTCATTCATTGTGTGTATTGGATAGCATAGGACATCGTGTTGTTTTGCTATTTTTGAGAACGAGTTTTGCAAGAGTCGTTGTTTATAATGGCATTGCTCTTGGTAATGGAGATATCGTAATGTACATGCTCCACAGTCTGTATGAGGACAGAGATATGGTCGAGAGGTAGCATTATCTTCAATAAGCCGTACAAAATTCGCACGAACATATCGTTTCTTTTCTTCGACAATACGTGCTTCGACTGTTTGTAAAGGGACTGCTCCACTAACGAAATATATCATTCCATCAACTTTTGCTATCCCTTCGCCCGAGGAAGAGATATCTGTAATTGATACGATTCGTGTACTTGCCATAGAGATAGATATACGCTATACTAGAAAAAAATTCAATGCTTAGAAAAGGGAGTTACTATGCCTTTTTGGGAAATGATGAAAGAGCTTTATGCAAATGCAATGCACTCTACACCCGCAGCATTTGTAGGAGCACCACTTATATTTATTTATTTTGCTTGGATAATGTATCGTGCTTGTAAGCAAATCCAACTCTTTATTAAAGAAGATGAGCATCATTAAAAGCTATTGCTCTTTCTCTTTGTGAGAGAAGAGCGTAGCCTTACTGAATATATCTCACAAGCTCTTCACGCGAAATAAGTCCGACAACATGCTTGACGAGCATACCATTTTTATAGATGAGAAGCTGTGGTATAATCCCTATACCTATATCTTGCATGATGCTATGAGAAAGAAGAGATATAGGGTACTGAGGCTTAGTTTCTTTTATAAAGGTATTCAGAGCATCTAAGTCTTCATCGAGTGATAATCCTTGTATAATAGCACGTTCTCCAAATTCTTTGTGTAGTGAGTTAAGAAGTGGTACTTCTTCCTTACACGGTGGACAAAATGAGGCAAATATAGCAAGAATAACAACCTTATCTTTATGAGAACGCACTATTCTCACCATATCTTGTATGGTGTCTACTTTAGAGTATGCATATACCGTAGATGGTGTATAATATACCATACTACATAAGATGATACATAGGAGTAGTATCTTTTTCATAGTCTATATCCTTTATTATCTTTTAATGAAAGTAATACCATACGTACTAGATAGCACTTGATACGAGATAAAGAACAATTCCTGCATATATACCTGCAAATAAATCATCAAGCATTACTCCCCATGCACTATGGAGTGAGCTATCAGCCCAGCATGCAGGATATGGCTTTAGTGTATCAAATAATCGAAAGAAGAAAAAGCCAAGACAATAGAGTATAACAGTACGTTGATCTAGGGTGTACTGGAGTTGTGAACTAATAAATATGAATGTACAATACTGTCCCATAGCTTCATCAATCACAACACTAGAAGGGTCATGTTCTGCTGTACCTTGTGTGTATATTGATGTAGCATATACCCCAATAAAAAAAAGTACACATGTAGCAAGACTAATCCCCCATATACCATAATAATATGCTACAAGAACAATAAAAGGCATGGTGACAGCTGAACCAACTGTTCCCGATGCAATTGGAAAATATCCGCTTCCGAAGAGTGTGGCACATACTGTAGCTATAGTTTTATTCATAGATATCCTTATACTAACATGGTAGATGGAGTAGATAGTACTCTTTGTAATGACAACGGTATAGAGACATATGAGCTATCCATAATGATATAGTAAGAATACAATACTCTCACATGCTATGCAAGCATAAATAAGATGAGGGAGATAGATAAGAAAAGATATCATCTCAGTAGAGGATATGATAAGAATTATAGAAAAATCTATAGCAATAGTATAGAATGTCTGTTATAGTAGCTTAGTAAGCAGTGTATAAAAATACGTCTCATAGTCAAGAGATAGAAGAGAGGTAGGAATGAGTAGGATTAGTGAGATATATGCTCGAGAAATTTTAGATTCACGTGGGAATCCAACGGTAGAAGTAGAGGTTGTACTTGAGTCAATGCACAGAGGTCGAGCGTCTGTGCCTTCTGGTGCATCAACAGGTATAAAGGAAGCTCTTGAGTTACGTGATGGAGAGCAAGGACGATATAGAGGTAAGGGAGTAACACGAGCTGTCAATAATGTAGTTGGTCCTATAGCAAATGAACTCATTGGTATGGACGCATTGCATCAAGTACAGATAGATACTGCTCTGATTGATTTAGATGGAACAGATAATAAATCTCATTTTGGTGCAAATGCCCTCTTAGGTGTTTCACTAGCCGTAGCACGTGCAGCATCTTCATATGTGAATATGCCTTTATTTCAATATATAGGTGGAGTCAATGCAAAGATATTGCCTGTTCCATTGATGAATATTATCAATGGTGGTGCACATGCTTCAAATGGATTAAGTATTCAAGAGTTTATGATTATTCCATTGGGTGCATCGACATTCTCTGATGCCTTACGTATGGGAGTTGAGATATTCCATTCATTAAAAGATGTTCTTCTCTCAAAAGGATATTCGACAAGTGTTGGAGATGAAGGTGGATTTGCCCCAGATCTTAAGAGCAATGAAGAAGCTTTTGATTTGTTAATGCTCGCTACAGAGTATGCAGGCTATTCAATAGGTTCTGACATTATGTTTGCTATTGATGTTGCGGCATCTGAGCTCTATGAGAATGGTGAATATACAGTTGGTAAGAATAAAAAGCTCTCCACTTCGGCAATGATAGAATATTTAACAAATATTGTTCGTACATATCCAGTTATTTCTATAGAAGATGGACTTTCAGAAGAAGATTGGAGTGGGTGGCAAGAGCTCTCTATGCGTATTGGTTCAGAAGTCCAATTAGTAGGAGATGATATTTTTGTTACAAATCCATCAATAGTTACCCGTGGCATAGAAGAAAACGTAGGGAACTCTGTTCTCATAAAATTAAACCAAATCGGGACATTGACAGAGACACTGGATACAATAGAGATTGCAAAACAAAATGCCTATACAACAATAATCTCACATCGTTCTGGAGAAACAGAAGATACGTTCATTGCAGACTTAGCAGTGGGACTCAATGCAGGACAAATCAAAACAGGTTCATTATCCCGTACTGATAGATTGGCAAAATATAATCAACTACTTCGGATTGAGGAATATCTAGAAGGAAGTGCCTTATACTATGGTCCACTCTTCCGTCAATCCTTTGGTCTATAATCATCACTTTCAGAAAGCCATATAGTAAGTGGCGTATTTGCATCAAGTGGAGTTCCAGGTGGTGGACTCTGCTTGATAACGACACCAGCTTTTCCATAAATTGTCGGTATAATCCCAAAAGGCGCAACGGTTTCAAATGCTTTTCGTAGACTCATGCCTAGTATATTAGGTAATGTTGTTAGTGGTGTATTGGAGTGAACAATAGGTTTTCGTATATTCTGTACATTCGGTTCTTGAGGAGGTGTAATATGTTCAGTCTCTTCAATAACTGTACTTGCCTTATGTGATGTCATTTGTGCTACTATATTTTGGAATGTAGGGCTTGCAACGACACCTCCATAGACATTTTTCTTGGGTTCATCAATCATAACAACAACGACATATTCAGGCTTATCAATTGGAAACATTCCAATAAAGGAAGCGAATCGTTTATCACCATAACTTCCTCCTTCTGCTTTTTGTGCTGTCCCGGTTTTTCCTCCAACGGCAAGACCTGGTACAGCAGCTCGCTTTCCAGTTCCAGAGACAACAACACGTTGCATCATAGAGCGAACAAGTTGTGTTGTCTTTTCGCTGAAAATTCTATATTGATATGTCTCGGTAGATGAATCTTTGAAAATACGCAATGGTTGAAAGAGACCACCATTTGCAATAGTGAGTGTTGCTTGAGCAAGTTGAAGTCCTGTTACAGAAATACCTTGTCCAAAAGAAAGCGTTGCAATATCAACATCAGACCAATATCTATTGAATCTAGTAATACCTGCACTTTGTAAAAGAGGAAGCTCTGTTTTTGCTCCAAAGCCAAGCTTTACAAGATATTCTTGATATTTTTTTATCCCGAGTGAGAGTCCAATTTTAGCCATACCGATATTGCTAGAAAATGCAAATACATCTGGTAAGCTTAACCACTGATATGAAGCTCTATCATCTTTTATAATAGTAGATTGGAGTTGCCATGAACCTCCCTCACAAAAAATAATGCTATCTGGCTGTACTATATTCTCTTCTAATGCAGCAGCAAGAAGAAATATCTTAAAACTTGACCCCGGTTCATAGCTATCTATAGCAAGACGATTTTTCCATTGGCTTGCATTAGCCGTCTTAAATG
>CAMWXW010000032.1 GCA_947178315.1 uncultured Desulfovibrionaceae bacterium
ATACAGGGGATATTTAAGCAAAGTGATAGCATGCTAGCTGTTGGCATTCTCACTATGCTCATTGTCATGCTTGTCCCTATACCTCCGTTCTTTCTCGACATTATGTTCTCCTTTAGCATCACGCTTTCTCTTCTCATTCTCCTTACAAGTATGTTTATTTTATCTCCTTTGGAATTTTCTATCTTTCCGACACTTCTTCTTGTCACGACGCTTTTACGACTCGCGCTTAACGTGGCCTCAACACGACTCATTCTTATCAACGGTGCAAAAGGGGCTGATTCAGCAGGAAGCGTTATTGCTGCTTTCGGAGAATTCGTTGTTGGTGGAAGCTATATCGTTGGAGCAGTTATCTTCCTCATTCTCTTCATACTCAATAAGGTTGTCATTACAACAGGGACAACACGTATTGCAGAGGTTGCTGCACGATTCACACTCGATTCTTTACCTGGTAAACAAATGGCTATTGAGGCTGACCTCAATGCAGGCGTTATCAATGAGCAAGAAGCTATCAAAAAAAGAGATGATATCCGTAGAGAATCTGACTTTTACGGCGCAATGGACGGTGCTGGTAAATTCGTACAAGGAGACGTCACAGCAGGACTCATCATCACATTTATCAACTTCATAGGTGGTGTGCTTATCGGTATGATACGAGATGGACTCTCATGGCAAGATTCCATTGGTACATATACACTACTTACCATCGGTGATGGTTTAGTTTCTACTATTCCTTCGATTATTATCTCAACATCTGCTGGTATTATTGTTTCACGAGCTGCATCTTCTGCAAAAATGGGAGAAGAGTTTGCTGCTCAGCTCACCAATAATACAAAAGCACTCTATTTAGTTGGTATAGTGATGCTTGTTCTTGCTCTCATTCCAGGAATGCCTAAAGTGCCTTTCTTTTTACTCACAGCTCTTCTTTTTGGAGCATACTATGTAAAAACAAAAGCAAAGCCTAAAGCAAGTGATAGTAATGAAACATTTGTTGATAAAGGAGATACACTTACTCGCAATAGTGAACAAAATGCAGAAAATAATAATCCAGAAACCCCAGAGTCTGTCCAAGCTCTTCTCCCTCTTAATACATTAGAGTTAGAAGTTGGATATGGACTCATTCCTCTTGTCGATGAAAAGCAAGAAGGAACGCTCTTACGTAGAATACGAACTATACGAAAACAAATAGCCTTAGATAAAGGTGTTATTGTTCCTTCACTCCATCTACGAGATAATCTTGAGTTAAAACCCGGCGAATATTGCGTACTCATTAAAGGTAACGAAGTAGCAAGTGCAGAAATTATGACAGATTCCCTCCTTGCAATGAATGCAGGGAATGTAAAAGAGCCAATAGAGGGAACTCCAACTGTAGAGCCAGCATTTAAGCTTCCTGCTGTATGGATACCAAAATCAATGAAAGATACTGCTATTGGAAGAGGATATACCGTCGTTGATCCGACGACTGTCATCACAACGCATCTCACGGAAATTATCAATAATAACCTCAGTCAATTCCTCAGTAGACAAGAAGTGCAAACACTCCTCGATAATCTCGCAAAACGTGCTCCAAAAGCTGTTGAAGAGCTTGTCCCCGGTATACTCTCACTTGGAACTATTCAGAAAGTCTTGCAGAACCTTGTTACAGAGAAAGTTTCTATCAGAGATTTACTCACTATTGTAGAGACTCTTGCAGACTATGGTGCACAGATTAAAAATCCAGATATTCTTACTGAATACGTCCGTGAACGTCTCGCTCTTACCATTGTAAAACCATATCTCTCTGCAAATGGATATCTACATGTATTCACGCTCGACCCAGCGACAGAAAAAGTACTCCAAGACTCTCTAAGACAAAATGAAGGAGCGACATTCTTTGCTATACAACCAACGGTATTGCAAAAACTCATTACACAGATAAAACAAGCCTTTGATTCACCCAATGCTACTGGTAAAGATCCTGTATTACTCATATCACCTATTTTACGCCCACATCTTGCAAAACTACTTTTACGATTTTTGCCAAATATTGCTGTTATCTCTCAAGCCGAGATACCACCACAAGTAAAGCTACAATCATTAGGTAGTATAGGGATTCAATAAGAAAGGAGATTTCTATGCATATACAAACATTTACAGGAAGCAGTATAACAGCTCTCTTAACGCAAGTGAAAGAGGAGTGTGGTGCTGATGCTATTATTCTTTCCACAAAAGAAATCAGTTCACCTAAAGGGATACTTCATGAAATTATGGTTGGAGTAGAAGATGTACCTCATAAGAAAGAAAGTCTTTCTATCAGTGAGCCAAAAGAGCAGAGAGTGAATGAGTCATATTCTTCTGCATTTGAAGAACGTGTACAAAAAGAATTAGCATCTCTTAAAGAAAGTCTCTTTACAGTACTTCGTCCCTCTATGAGACTAGAACGGCTTACAAAAACACAACGCTCTCTTCTTGAATATCTCATGGAAGAAGGGATATCAGAACATGTTGCCCTTATGATTTATAAAAAAATGCTCTATGAAGAAGGCACAACTATCACAAGTGCTCTACAAGATGTCATTTCTCTACGACCTTGGGGAGAAAAAGAATGGAAAAGTAGAATCCATTGTCTTGTTGGAACTTCTGGCTCTGGAAAAAGTTCTTCTCTCTTACGTATGGCTCTTCACCTTGTCAAAGAAAATAGCTCTCTGCGTGTTGTGATTCTCAATATGGATACTGAAAGAAGTTATGGGAAATTCTTTCTTCGCTATTTTGCCGGACTCTCCAATATCGAATACAAAGAGGTGGCACCAAATGAAAATATACAAGATGTTCTCTCCTCTATCCATGCAGATAGAATACTCATTGATATGCCATCACTCCCTCCACAATACACGTTGGCAAGATATTTGCGTACACATGGATTAGAACAAGCAACTGTACATATTGTTCTTTGTGCAGGGATGTCAAAACACCATATAGAGCGTACTTTAGAGCGTTATAAAATAGACGCTCAAACAAGCATCATATGGACAAAGCTTGATGAGATTACAGCTTATGGTTGTTTAATCAACACTGCTGTTTTTTTTGGCATTCCTATATCATCTCTCTCCTACGGAACAACGGTACAGAACTCGCTCGTTCCTGTTACGGAAAACGTGCTATGGGATATTATTTTTAAGCATCAATTACCATTATAGATTTTGTTTTGAAGGGAATATTATGAAGAGTGCACCAATAGTTTTTACAATCACATCTGGTAAAGGTGGCGTCGGCAAAACTAACATTGCTATCAATATAGCCTATTCTCTTGCCCAACACGGAAAACGTGTTGTCGTTTTAGATGCAGACTTAAGTTTAGCAAATGTAGATGTTTTGTTAGGAATCATGCCAAAGTATAATCTTTTCCATGTTTTGTACGATGGTGTAAAAGTAGAAGATATACTTTACAGAACACAATATGGTTTTGATATTATCCCAGCGTCATCTGGAGTGAGCGAAATGCTCGAGTTAGATACAGGACAAAAACTCGATCTTCTTGCTGAACTCGATGCTATAGAAAATAAGGTAGACTACTTAATTGTAGATACCGGTGCTGGAATCAATGACAATGTATTGTATTTTAATATCGCTGCACAAGAACGACTCGTTGTACTTACCCCAGACCCAACATCATTAACTGATGCCTATGCGTTGATCAAAGTTTTACAGATTAAACACAAAGTGCATTCATTTAAGGTTGTCGTCAATATGGTAGAAAACGAAGAAATGGCTAAGGAAATATTTCATAGGCTACATACAGCATGTGATCATTTTTTACAAAGCATATCGCTAGAGTTCGCAGGTTTCGTCCCCCGCGACCCATGGGTACGTGACGCTGTTTTATCCCAGCAAGTATTCAGCTCTAACGATGAGATAACTCCTGCAACACAAGCAATACAACAGGTGGCTAGAACAATTTTACGATGGGACGGATTGGCACATACTGATGGAAACATTAAATTCTTCTGGAAAAAACTCCTCTTCAGATAAGAAAAAAGAACCGTGGGAAGCACTTGAAGATGGTTCAGTAGCATGGGCAGACTTTACACAAAAAGAGCAAGAGCAAGTTGTTAGGCACTTTGCACCTAAGATTCGCTTTCTTGCTCTAAGACTAAAAGTAAAACTACCTAAAAATGTTGAAATGAATGAACTCATTAGTGCAGGAACTCTCGGCTTGATAGAAGCCCTACGCAGATTCAAACCACAGTTGGAAATTCGTTTTGAAACATATGCCGAAAATAGAATCCGAGGAGCAATGCTTGATGAGTTACGGAAACTTGACTGGTTTCCACGTAGTTTACGTCAACGTATTCGACAATTAGATGCCGTTATACAAGAACATGAACATATTCATGGAACTCCGCCGACTGAAGAAGAAATTCAACAGACAACAGGGCTAGATATCAAAGAGATACGTGCTGGGCTTGAAGCATTAAATAGTCAGCTTGGGATATCACTTGATCTCGCACAAGATATCGTTGCTTTCGGCTCTGAAAATGGAGAGGGTGAGCCTTATTCTAACACAGCCGTACAGGAGATTGTAGATAAAGTTGCAAGTCTTATTGATGGCCTAACTCCCCGTGAAAAACTTGTTCTCTCTTTATACTATGGAGATGAGATGAATATGCGTGAGTCTGCAGAGATATTAGGAATAACAGAGGGAAGAATATCTCAGTTGCATTCACAGGCTTTGATTAGATTACGAAAAGAGTTCAAAAATCAATTTGGTGATATCACTCTATCTTAAAAAAATACAGAGGTGTTCCTATGTCGTATGATACAAATATGCCAATACTCTTAGTAGATGACTTTGCTACTATGCGCAGAATTATAAAAAATATCTTAAGACAACTACAATTCACAAATATTTTAGAAGCCGATGATGGTGCTACAGCGTGGGATCTCATGCAAAGACAAAAAGTAGATTTCATTATCTCTGACTGGAATATGCCACAGATGACAGGACTTGAACTTTTACGCAAGGTTCGAGGAGATGAACGCTTCAAATCACTTCCTTTTCTGATGGTAACAGCAGAAGCACAACAAGAGAATATCTTAGAAGCTGCACAAGCAGGTGTTTCTAACTACATTATTAAACCGTTTACTCCAGAAGTGCTTGAGCAGAAGATTAAGAAGATACTACAAGGAAAATAATAGACTATCTCTCGATACTCTATTGATACTCTCTATATTATATCCCGTGTATCGTGATAGTATATTGTATGTTAGGTACATATAAGGCTTGATATGGCAGATAAACGCACTGATGCTAATGAATTAAAAGAACTCACTGATGAGCAATTTGAGAATACTGACTTCTGGTCAGAAATGCTTGATGAGCCTGAAGATCCCTCGTTTGTAGAACGTCCTGATAGAACAGAGGGATTTCTTGATGATACAGAGCTTCCAGTACAAACAGAAGATCTCACAACACAACAAAGCGAACAAGACGTCGTTGATGAAGAGACTGATGAAGAAAAACAAAAAAAGAAACGCTACTTACTGATACTCTCTCTTGTCTCCCTGATTCTCCTACTCATTGGAGGAGTCTTGACATATAAAATACTATTCAATGAACAAGAAGATGTAAAATCAGAAGAGGGAACTATGGCCTCTCCTTCTCAAGGTGAGGAAAGAGAAGAAGTAAAAATAGAGACAAAAGAGGTTGAGTATTTTAGTACAGCATGGGAACCATTCTGGCTTCGACTACAAAGAGATGGTAAAGAAGTTTTTGTAACGCTTTCATTCACTACTATCACAACGACACCGAGTGTATTACAAGAAATGCAACATAAAGAAGTCATGTTGCGAGATGCTGTTTACTACTATTTACAAAATATCACTCTCTCGACGAATAAAGAAACTATTGAGAAAATTAAGCATGATATAGTCGATATACTCAATACATATATCTCTTCTGGTTCTATTGAATCTCTTGGCATAGAAACCTTCTTTATACAATAGATACTTGGCTATTCTACAAACATATCATATTTTACTGTCTATAAACATTATCCAATCCACATATATCAGATAGAAAGTAGTTAGTTTTTTGCTCGCTTTTCCTTAAAAAAGGCTTGCATCAATGCCATACATTCTTCCATACATATTCCATGATGGATATAGTGTAGATGACGTTGCATATGTGTAGGTATAATTGCATGTGTTAATGCACCCATCTTTGGCTCTGGTGCTCCATAAATGACACCTCGTAACCGTGCATTCAGAATAACACCAAAGCAAAAAAAACAAGGCTCTATTGTACTCACTATATAACAAGAGGGAAGACGATAATTCTTAAGATATCCACATGCTTGACGGATAGCTATTGTTTCAGCATGTGCACTTGGATCATTGCATGTCCTTGTTTGATTGTATCCCCTACCAATAATTCCTTCTTCTTCAGAATACACAAGTGCCCCTATAGGTACTTCATCAGCTTCTTGTGCATATACTGCTAAACGAAGGGCTTCTTGCATAAGTTCTGTCATGAGTTCATTAGAAAGCATGTTCTTCTTATATCATTATGCTCTTGATAAGTACATCTTTTTCTCTATACTGTTAGGTATTCCATCTAGCTTCATATAAGCTAGATACAACGTAAATATGAAGATAGTATAAATAATACCTATACGGCTACGTTCTCAATAAAGAATATTTATGATACCTCTATAAAAATAACTTACATCATCTATATTTTTTATTTTTATAGAAGTACGCTCAAGAACGTGTATAATTTCTATTATATATTTCTTATGAAAGGAAGAAAACTAATATCATAGTCTTCTTTTAATATTTTATATAAACATAGTAATATATAGCCAAAACTCCTCTTATTCATAAAAATACTTTTGCTATA
>CAMWXW010000033.1 GCA_947178315.1 uncultured Desulfovibrionaceae bacterium
TATCTATACAATACAGCAAGCGATCTCTTTGAGTTATTATATTACTCACTCATTTCTTATATATTGCTTTTTTCTATCAACTACATTATAATGAAGTGTCCCCTGGGTTATACGAACACTATTAAGAGTTAATTCTATGAAAAACAGAAGAGCTTAGAACGTTATGTTGTGAGTCATGCTTACCTTGAAGTAAGAGACCTAATGCATAGCCGAGAGTTATACTATATATGACGTATTAGCTCTATGCAATGTACGGTAATTTCTGGGGGATATCTCTCTCATTCAGAAATATCCCCATCTAATATAAGCACTATATTTTTAGATAGATACCTCTCTATTCATTTGGTAGCGTAATATCTTCACTATCTGTGCTTGTTGCATCTTCTTCTATTACAGTATGGATACCCTCAACTTTTGTAAGCATATCTTCTAATCGGCGTTGTATTGAATTTAACTGTGCATTGGCTTGGAGTAGATCATAGGCAAGTCCTAATGATAAGAAAAGAAGCATTTTTTCTTTACTTATTGCTTTTCCTTGCTGTTTTAGCTGTTCTGCACGTGTCTCTAAAAGTTCTTTTGCATTATCTAAATCTTCTGTATTTGCATCTGCCTTAAATGCAATATCAATATCGAATACTTGTAATGTATAACTTGTTGTCATATAAGAACCCTTACTATTCATGTTCGCTACGTTCTTTTAACCGTAACAATAAACCATCTATTCTATGTAAAATTTCACTTTTTATTTGTTGTTCTTTTTGTAACTCTTCTTGTAATGCAGTATTTTCTGCTATCAATTCTGCTATTTTTTCTTGATACTTATCTATTGCATCATTTTTTTCCGAATGCAATGATGCAATTTCTGCAATCAGCGATTCTACCTTACCTTCTAAGATATCCATTATTTCCATATCTACTCCTTTATTTCATGCCATACATAGTTTATTTTTTTTGCCATGCTTTCTGTTCACTGCGTGAAAGAGCTAACGTATTAGCCTGTACACTTTTTGTTATAACAGAACCAGCACCTATTGTACTATTATCTCCTATCGATATAGGTGCAATAAGAGCTGTTATACTACCTACAAAGACGTTAGAGCCTATTGTAGTACTATGTTTCACACTTCCATCATAATTACAAGTGATTGTTCCTGCTCCAATATTTGTTTTTTCACCAATAGTAGCATCTCCGATATAACTTAAATGATTTATTGCAACATTTGAACCCACTGTTGATTTCTTAATCTCTACAAAATTACCTATACGAACATTATTACCTAGTAAGACATCTGGACGCAATCGTGCAAAAGGACCTACTCGAGAGTGACTACCAAGAGAAGCACTATCAATATGTGAGAATGAACGCACATTGACTCCAGAGTGAATTGTTGCATTATGTATATAACAATAAGGTTCAATGACAACATCTTCACCTATCATCGTTTTGCCTGTAATTGTACATGGACCATATATTACAGTACCCGGCTCTATTTCGACTGTAGGAGAAATACTTACAGAAAGATAGTTATGAATATGAACACCTTTCATAAGCCAATAGAGACAAATTTTTTCTCGCAATATCTCTTCAGATTCAACAAGCTCTAATGGAGTATTAACTCCTAAAAGCTCTTTGTTATCTTCAAGACAAATTGCTCCTACAGAAAGTCCATTCTCCACAGCAAGAGAGATGAGTTGAGTAATATAATACTCCCCTTTTATATTATTGTTTGTAAGATAAGGTAACAATGGAGCAATTTTTTGCATAGAAAATACATAGATACCTGTGTTAATCTCATTTAGCTCACTATAAAGAGAGGGGTCAAGATCTTTTGCTTCAATGATAGCATATACTTTTTCATTCTCACGAATTACAACACCGTAATCGCCTGTTTCTTCAACTGTAGTTGTCAAGAATGCAATATCAAGCTGTTCTTCATCAAAGTATGTGAGCAAACTATGAAGATGAGAATGGCTTAATAAAGGGACATCTCCATTGACAACAAGAAGACGATCTACTCCCTGATGCTGTAATTGCTCCCATGCAACATAAAGAGCATGCCCTGTACCTAATTGCTCTCCTTGTTCGATAAATGTAATACCTTTTGAATGTATACTTTGTTTTACAAGCTCTGACTTATGTCCTACAAGGACAGAGGTATTATCTTGTTCACACACTGTTGCTACTGCCTCTAACACATAGAGCAACATTGGCTCACCAAGGATAGGTTGCAATACCTTAGGAACAGTAGAACACATTCGCGTTCCCTTACCAGCTGCTAATACTAATGCATGTAACACTAAATGCTCCCCCAAAAACCATCTCTTAAAATATTCTATCAACAATATAGTAATAGCATTTGAGATATTGACATACCATGTATCTTTTTATAATGCTCTTGTCAATAATAACATACCTTTATCAAAACTTTCAAGTATTTTCGAATGAATTGTTACAACAATTTCTCTACCTTCTGTTTTCGGAATAGCAACTTTAACAGTAACTCGCTCTCCTGGCCAAATCGTTATCGTATCTTTTATGCCGAAGTCTGTTGCTATGAGTCCTTCTTGATTTAGAGCTAGTAGTCGGATATGTGATGGTGAATCCACTCTACGTACCATTTCTACATTAAAATAAGGTATATAAATACATTGAGGGATAGATTCTACTGGATTCATAAATTCCCACTCTTCTACATGACCTCCTTCTAAAAGCAACTCTCTAGGAACTGTACTCTTTGTTTCCAGTCTCCATTTTACACCCTGTTTATCAGATATATTTGTTATGATGAAGTCTCGTTTTATCTTAGTAGAGGGAAGAGATGAGGATTTTTCTCCTGTAAGAAGGGAGAGAGAAGGGAGTTCTTCTTTATAATCCAATGAGCAATTCAGCTCCATACAATAACAGCCTTTTTGTTCAATATCAGTATATGTATTTCGTATATATCCTTTTGTTGCTCGCATTGAAGGAAACGGATAGTTCACAAGAGAAATACGCTTTCCTTTCATTGCACGTAAGTCCAAAATAACTTCTACTCTTTCAAATGGAGCAAGAAAAAATTGTGTTGATTTCACCATTTTCTCTAAATATCCCTTCCCTGTACTTATTATATAATGAGCTATTGGCTCCTTTTCTGTTCTAAAACCAAGGTACAGCATACGTGCATTGCTATTATTAACAATACGAAATTTATATATCCTATTTGCTACTTCTAATTGAGGATACACTCCTCCATTCACAAGCAGTGTATTTCCTAAATATCCACCAAGTTCATCATTTCTTGAAAGCTCATATATACATTCTCCTTTTGTGTTAAGTCGTCTATCTTGCAACAAAATAGGTATATCCGTTACACCTGATTCTATCTTATACCGTGCATTGAGCATTTTTTCTATATCATCATGAACATAGAGAAGTCCAGAAAGCCCCTGATGGTTATAAAATCCACTATTACCTTCTCGCATTGAATGGTATATGCACGTTGAAGCAGGATTTTGTACACTACATTGCACTCTATAGGCAGAACGGTTTGCATTGGCACTATACATGTATTCTATGCTGTTCTCTTGAAATATCAATCCTGTTATATACGGTACTATTGGCTCTTTTAGAATTGTATTGGGGAAGAGAAGTCGCATCACTCCACCCCGTTTTACTTCTAAAAGAGGAGAAAAATATTGTCCTTTTTTATCCTTAGTGAACCATGTAAATTGCGCTCCCATTGTACTTGTCATAGAAGCTAGCTCTGATACAGGCATGACGTCTATAGTGTATTGAGACGTAGCATCAATATACCCTAAATAACCATCTACTTGAGGAAGGTTCATTGAAATAGTAAATGGTTTTTCATAAAATCCTCTGGGATACATTTCTTGAGCTTCAGAAGAAAATAGCACATCTGGGATACTTAACACAGCGCTATTAACAAGAAGAAGTTGAAGAAAGCCACGACGAGATATACTCATATTTTATTCCTCATTGCCTTGAGAATTACTCAAAAAATAAGCATACAACAGTATATGATACAAATTATACTCAAGACTTCAAAAAATATGCCATAAAATAACTCATCAGTCATATCCTTATTTCTCTATATTTCTTATTAGATATCAGGAAACTATATTGTTTTTCTTACCTACTTATTATATAGTATATATCTCTACTCTTATTGGGAGGTTCTTTGTGAAGAGATTTTATTTAATGGCAAGTGATTCCAAAGCAAACAAGGTATCTATATTGCCTTCATTGCTTTCCTTTTTATCTGATTATGGGAGAACAGTTTTAGTACGTCCTATTCTTTCGTATCTATTACACCCTATTACATTACCTGTAGAGGAAATCTCTATATATAATAAAGAAGATGCTATCAAAGAATATGAAGAAAATCCTATCGCACTCTATGCACGTATACAAGAGAACATAGAAACATATAATGAAAAATACGATATCGTACTCTGTGATGGTGTAGATATAGAAAATGAGACTCAAGCCTTTGATGAGCTCCTTTCTCTTAGCATACCAGTTACACTTGGTCTTCCTATTATTCAAGTTCAATCCGTTGCTGATACTCGATTTCCCTATGCAAAAGCTACTATTCTTGCAAGAAATGCAGAGCTACAACAAAAGAATATTTCTCCTGTAGCAACTATCGTTTGTGGATTTGATGGAAGTGAAGAAGAAGAAAAAGCATTGCTCACAGAATGGAATAAAACATGTCAGGGAGAGCTTATTCTTCTTAAAGGAAATACGCTTACAAAAGAAACTGCAGATGCTGTATGGAATGCTATTCTATCCTATAAAGACACAGTAATTAGTCCTTTGGGTTTTGAACTTAATGTTATTGAAAAAGCAAAGAAAAATAAAAAAACAATAGTTATACCAGAAGGTGAAGATGATAGGGTTATTGAAGCGACAAGTATACTCAGTAAACAATCTATAGCCTCTATTATTTTACTTGGCAATCCAGAAAAGATAACAGCTCGAGCTAAAGAGTTAGGGCTCTTTTTTGAAGATGTTGTATGTATTAGTCCAGAGCATTCTGAATATTTTGAGGACTATGTTTCAACATATTATGAGCTACGTCAACATAAAGGAATAACTCAAGAACGTGCTCGTGAAGTCATGAAATCTCACCCATACTTTGCAACTATGATGGTCTATAAAGGACATGCTGATGGAATGGTAGGAGGAGCACTCCATACCACTGCAGATACCATTCGTCCTTCACTTGAGTTTATAAAGACGAAGCCCGGTATTTCTGTTGTTTCAAGTGCCTTTATCATGAATATTAAAAACTCATTAGCAGTTTTTGCAGACTGTGCAGTGAATACTAATCCAACAGCACAACAATTATGTGATATTGCAGTCAGCTCTATTGAAACAGCACGCTCATTTGGTATAGAGCCTAAAGTTGCTATGCTTTCATATAGTACAGGGACATCTGGTTCTGGTCCGGACGTAACGCTTGTTGAAGAAGCAACAAAACTCCTTAAAGAAGCATTGCCTAGCACTCCTATTGATGGTCCTATACAATTTGATGCTGCTGTAGATACAACTGTTGCAAAGCTCAAATTACCTCATAGTGCTGTTGCTGGGGAAGCAAATGTATTTATTTTCCCTAACTTAAGTGCAAGTAATATAGGGTATAAAGCAGTACAACGATGTGCTAATGCTAGTGCGTATGGTCCTTTCTTACAGGGATTAAATAAGCCCGTTAACGATTTATCACGTGGGTGTTCTGTTAATGATATTGTTATTACAGTTGCTATTACAGCACTCTGTATATAATGCTTAGATGACTTTTTTATTTTTATAAATGGAGATATACTATGAAAATATTAGTTGTAAATGCTGGTAGTTCTTCTTTCAAATATCAAGTGATTGATATGACAACGAAAACACCACTTTGTCAAGGTCTTGTAGAGTGTATTGGTGCACAGATGGGAAAACTCACTCATACTATACACCCAACAACAGAAAAAAAAGAAAAGCTTGTTTTTGAAGATAGATATGCTACTCATCTTGATGGCTTTCAAAAAGTCATTGAACTTCTTTCTGATACATCTATTGGAGTTATCTCTTCTGTTGAAGAAATCGCAGCTATAGGACACAGAATTGTACAAGGTGGAGAAGCATTACAAGAGGCATGTATAGTTACACCACACGTCCTCAGCATTCTTAAAGAAAGTGCAAAGCTTGCTCCTTTACACAATCCACCTCAAATTCTTGTTATTGAAGTCGCTCAAAAACTCTTCCCACATGCTCCTTCTGTTGCTGTATTTGATACTGCTTTTCATGCAACTATGCCAGAATATGCGTATCTTTATCCTCTTCCTTATGATTTATATACAAAATACAAAATACGTAAATATGGATTTCATGGAACATCTCACCTCTTTGTAACAAAAGCTGTTGCTGCATATCTCAACAAACGTCAAGATGAAGTCAATCTTGTTACATGTCATCTTGGAAATGGAGCTTCTGCTACTGCCGTACAACGAGGTAAAAGTATAGATACTACAATGGGCTTTACTCCTCTTGAAGGTCTCATGATGGGAACACGCTCTGGTTCAATCGATCCTGCTATTCCTTGTTTCTTGCAGAATGAAGAATCTCTTACTCCAGATCAAACAGTAGATATTCTTAACAAAAAAAGTGGTTTTATGGGAATTGCAGGAATGACAGATTTACGTGATATCCATAAAGCAGTAGAAGAAGGGAATGCAAAAGCAAAGCTT
>CAMWXW010000034.1 GCA_947178315.1 uncultured Desulfovibrionaceae bacterium
ACCTTTCAGCTATTCAAGGTAGTTTACCATTCTGTCATTTCTTTGATGGCTTTAGAACATCTCATGAGATAAATAAAATAGAGATTTTAGATTATGATACCATTGCTTCTCTTGTAGATTATGATGCAGTTGCTCGATTTAAGGAAAGAGCTCTTAATCCAAATAATCCAGTAGCATATGGTTCTGCTCAAAACTCAGACATCTACTTCCAAGGAAGAGAAAGAAGTAATGAGTTCTATAACATGCTCCCTTATATTGTTTTAGAAAATATGAAGCGTGTTGAAAAAATAACAGGAAGAAGATATCGTCTCTTTGATTACTACGGAGCTCCAGAAGCAACTCGAGTAATTATTGCTATGGGTTCTGCTTGTGATACAATTGAGGAAACAGTTGATACTCTTAATGCTCGTGGAGAAAATGTAGGTGTTGTAAAAGTTCACTTATATCGTCCATTCCATGCAGAATCTTTATTACAAGTTATTCCTGCAAGTGCAGAAGTCATTACTGTTCTTGATAGAACGAAAGAATCTGGTTCATTAGGTGAACCTCTTTATTTAGATGTTGTTGCAGCATTTGCAGAAGCTCGTCTTTCACCTCGTATTCTTGGTGGTAGATATGGACTTGCTGGTAAAGAATTTACTCCAACAGAAGTTGTCGCAATCTATGCTAATATGGATGCAATGACACCTAAGAATCATTTTACTATTGGTATTACAGATGATATCACCTACACATCATTAGAAGTTAGTGATAATCATGATATCGATGTTGATTCAGAAGGTCTTGTTCAATGCAAGCTTATAGGGATAGGTTCTGATGGTACAGTTGGAGCTAATAAACAAGCTATCAAAATAGTTGGTGATAATACAGATCTTTATGCTCAAGGTTATTTTTACTACGATTCAAAAAAAGCTGGTGGATTTACAGTTTCTCACCTTCGCTTTGGTAAAAATAAAATCCGTTCATCTTATCTTGTTCATCATGCAGATTATGTAGCATGTCATAAGTCTTCATATATCACTCAATATGATATTCTTGATGGAATTAAACAAAATGGTGTTTTCGTCCTCAATGCACCTTGGACAACAGTTGAACAGCTTGATAAGGAGCTTCCAAAAGCAATACGTAGAATAATAGCTGAAAAAGAAATCAAATTCTATGTTATCGATGCTGTAAAAATTGCTTCCTCTCTTGGATTAGGTTCTCGTATCAATATGGTAATGCAAACAGCATTCTTCAAATTAACAGAAGTTTTACCTATTGATGAAGCAATTGAGTTACTCAAAAAATCTGTTCGAGAAACATATGGTAAGAAAGGTGAAGAAGTCGTTGCTATGAATATAAAAGCAATTGATGAATCTCTTGCTAACCTTATAAAAGTTACATATCCAGAGTCTTGGAAAGATCTTGAGGGCGATGAAGAAAAACAAGATTGTTGTGTAGAGCTTGGTTGTGGTGGTTGTGATTCTCAAGGAGATCGTCCAGAATATATAGTAGAATATGTGGATACTATCAATAGACAAAAAGGTGATGAGCTTCCTGTTTCTGCTATGGCTGTAGATGGTTCAATGCCTCTTGGTACTGCAGCGTATGAGAAACGTAAAGTTGCTGTTATGATACCTGAATGGGTCATGGATAATTGTATTCAATGTAACCAATGTGCTTTAGTATGTCCTCATGCTACTATACGTCCATTCTTAGCTACAGATGAGCAGTTAGAGCATAAACCAGATACATTCCAGACATTAAATGCTGTTGGAAAAGGAATGGAGAACTTACACTATCGCATTCAAGTATATCCTGAAGATTGCTTAGGCTGTTCTGTTTGTGTTGATGTATGTCCTGGTAAAAAAGGCGAGAAAGCATTGGTTATGAAGCCTATCGATGATATCTTTGATGTAGAAAAAGCAAATCTATCTTTTGCACAACATACATTAGAATATCTAACTCCTGAAAAACGAGATACTGTAAAAGGTTCTCAATTCTATCAACCATTACTAGAGTTCTCTGGAGCATGTGCTGGTTGTGGAGAAACTCCATATGTAAAACTACTCACACAGCTCTTTGGTGAAGATATGATTATTGCCAATGCAACTGGTTGTAGTTCTATCTGGGGTGCATCTGCTCCTTCTATGCCATATACAGTTAACTCTGAAGGAAAAGGTCCAGCATGGGCTAACTCTCTCTTTGAAGATAACGCAGAGTTTGGTTATGGTATCATGTTAGCCTATCTATATAAGAGACAAGGACTTATCAAGAATGTTGAAGCTCTTCTTGCAATGAATCCACCTCAAGAGATAAAAGAATTCTTTGAAGGTTGGTTGCAAGATAAGAATGATAGAGAGAAATCAAAGCAATATGCAGAGAAAATCTTTGATGTGATAAGTCATGCTAGTGAAGAACACTATACTCTTATTCAAGCTATTCTAGAGGATGTTGATGTTCTTAGAAAACGTATTATATGGCTTATTGGTGGTGATGGATGGGCATATGATATCGGATATGGTGGATTAGATCATGTTCTTGCTATGGGTGAAGATATCAATGTTCTTGTTCTTGATACAGAGGTTTACTCTAATACAGGTGGACAATCATCTAAATCAACACCATTAAGTGCGATTGCTAAGTTTGCTGCACGAGGAAAAAGAACATTTAAGAAGGATTTAGGTAGAATATCTATGTGTTATGGATATATCTATGTTGCTAGCACTTCTCTTATGTCTAAACCTGTACAAGCAGTAAAAGCATTTACAGAAGCTGTTGAGTATGAAGGACCATCTATTGTATTAGCCTATGCACCTTGTATTGAACATGGTATTAAAAAAGGTCTTGCTCAAATGGCAGAAGAAGAGAAATTGGTTGTTGAAGCTGGATATTGGCCTTTATATAGATATGATCCACGTAAACGTGCTATTGGAGAAAGTCCATTGACTATAGAATATAAAGGTGTCGATGAAGAAAAAGTACTTGCTATACTTGAAAAAGAAAATCGATTCAATCGACTAAATGCTCTTGCACCAGAAGAAGTAAAAACACTTCATAAAGAACTTGTCAATGAATTACGCTTTAACTATAGTCAGCTACAAGCTATTGCTAATGCTGAAATAGTGAAGTAAGGAAAGACATATGGAGCAGTTATTACAAGTTCGTGTTATGGTTCAAACTATTGATACAGAACGAGTAGTTACTGCTCTTCCTTATATTATCTTGCTCCTGTATCCAGAAGGTGTCCCAAAAAATGGACTTACTATTGACGCCATACTTGATACTATAGTAATATACCAAAAAACAACGGGCTTCTCTCCCAAAATAGACTCCTATGTGCAGTGTGTTGTGGAAGCGTATACACAATTACAGCGTACTGTTGAAGAGTGGCAACCTGGGAAGGCATCTGCACAGGCTGTTCTATTGGAGGAGTCGTTGTATAAATTAAATAGTGCCTTAGAGTCTGGTGAGGGAGAGGATTATGTTAAATAAAGCTATGGTGATTGGTAGACTTGGTAAAGATCCAGAATTACGATATACTCAGTCTGGTATTCCAGTTGTATCACTAACTATTGCTACATCTGAAGCCTATATGGATAAAGATGGTATAAAGCAAGAAAAAACAGAATGGCATACAGTAGTCTTTTTTAATAGACAAGCTGAATTATGTGCTCAATTTTTATCTAAAGGGAGTCTTGTTTACGTTGAGGGCTCTCTACAGACACGTTCTTGGGAAGATACACAAGGACAAAAACGATATACTACAGAAATCAAAGGCAATAGAATTCAATTTTTAGATAGAAAAGGAAGTGTTGCTCCTGATATGCCTGTTGCTTCTCCAGTAGATAATTTTGAGTCGTTTCCAACAGAAGCAAGTAGTATTGATGACGTACCATTTTAATAGGGCAAAAATATATGCACGAAATACAGGAATCTCTTACTTCTGATTTTATTCGTACTCGTATTAAAAAAGATCTTGAGTTAGGTAAGTGTACCACTGTACATACACGTTTTCCTCCAGAACCAAATGGATATTTACATATTGGTCATGCAAAATCTATATGTCTTAACTTTGCATTAGCTGAAGAATATAATGGTATATGTAATATACGTATGGATGATACCAACCCAGAAAAGGAAAGTGAGGAATACGTAGAAGCAATAATGGAAGATATTAGATGGCTTGGATTTACGCCAGGTAAGAACTTCTTTTTTGCTTCTGATTATTTTGAAAAACTCTATGAGTTAGCTGAACAACTTATAGAGAAGGGATTAGCATATGTTGACTTTTCTACTCCAGATGAGATGCGTATCAATCGTGGAACTCTTGTTGAGGCTGGTGTAGAGAGTCCGTATCGTAATACAAGCGTTGAAGAAAATCTTGCACTTTTTAGAAAAATGAGAGCAGGTGAATTTGAAGATGGTACTTGTGTGCTACGTGCTAAAATAGATATGTCTTCTCCTAATATCAGTATGAGAGATCCTACAATTTATAGAATTAGACATGCACATCACTATAGAACAGGAAATACATGGTGTATTTATCCTATGTATGATTTTACACACTGTATTTCAGATTCTTTTGAAGAGATTTCTCATTCACTTTGTTCTTTAGAGTTTGAAAATAATCGTGAATTGTATGATTGGTTTTTAGATGTCCTTGAGTTACATAAAGTACAACAAATAGAATTTGCTCGTTTACGGCTTACATATACTGTATTGAGTAAAAGAAAGCTTATTCAATTAGTTCAAGAGGGACATGTAGCAGGTTGGGACGATCCAAGAATGCCTACTATACGAGGAATGAAACAACGAGGATATCCAGCTAGTGCTATACGACAATTTTGTTCTATGATAGGTGTATCAAAAGCAAACAGTATAGTTGACTATGAAGTTTTAGAATATTGTGTACGAGCAGAGCTTAATGAAGTAGCACCACGTTATATGGCAGTTCGTAATCCTTTGAAAGTAGTTATCACGAACTATCCAGAAGACTCTATTGAAGAGTTAGTGATGCCGTTTTTTCCAGAAGATGATTCAAAGGGAACAAGAATAGCTCCATTTAGTAGAGAAATTTATATTGAGCGTGATGATTTCATGGAAAACCCTTCTAAAAAATATTTTAGACTTGCACCGGGTAAAGAAGTCCGTTTACGTTATGCTTATTATATAACATGCACTGACGTAATCAAAGATGACTCGGGAGAGATAGTAGAGTTACGGTGTACGTATGATCCAGAAACAAAAGGAGGGACTTCTCCTGATGGAAGAAAGGTAAAAGGTACACTTCATTGGGTTTCTGTACAAAATGCTTTTCCTATTACGTTACGTAATTATGAACATCTTTTTACTATTCCAAATCCTACAAATCCACCAGATGGAGGAGATTTCTTAGATTATCTTAATCCTACCTCATGTGTTGATGAGATAGCATATGCAGAGCCGTATGTTGCTACATTGCCTCAAGAGACTGTTCTACAATTTGAGCGTATAGGATATTATAAATGTGCTTCTCCTTATGAAGAAGGAACGTCTCCTTGCTTTACTCGAATTACTACATTAAAAGATTCTTTTAGTAAGCAAAAATCGTAGCTTTTTGTAGAGAGAAGGTACAGTATATATATTGATAACTGGAGTTATATGGAAATAGAGCGTCGATTTTTATTACAGTCAGAAGATAGTATTAAAGAACTCTTACCGACTCTTTCATATAAGTATATACGACAAGGATATATTTATGTTGATAGAGAAAATAGATCATGTACTCGGGTTCGTATTATCGGAGATGAAGCTTTTCTGACCCTTAAAAAACAGGTAAGTACTCGTAGTGCATATGAGTTTGAATATCCTATTCCTCATATAGATGCTCTTCATATGCTTGATGTAATGAGACAAGGATATATTATTGAGAAGAAACGCTATTATTATACTAGTTCGCAAGGCATGTGTTTTGAAATAGATATCTTTATGGGAGAAAATACGGGCTTATACATTGTAGAAGTAGAGCTACCATATGAAGACTTTCTGATAGAGTTGCCTTCGTGGATTGGTCAAGAGATTACAGGAGAAGCGAGATATACAAATGCTTTGCTTGCACAAAATCCTTTTTCACTATGGAGTGACCAATAATATAGGAAGATATCACAAGTCATATCATGTTTTCTTATAGGATATGATGGAGTTTATATCACGATTTTCCTTTTCTTTTATAGCTTCTTTTTGAGCTTTTATCTTAGATTGTATTCTTTGAGAAACAATAAAAAAGATATATAGACCTATATATTCTTATAAAAATACCGTAATAGTCTTTGTATGAAGTATTATATTTGCAAGTTATGCAAAATACTATGATGTATGCTCATTCCCTAAAAGGCAGTGCACGATTATGACAAATACACCAAATAGATATACTCTGATTCTATTAAAGGATTATGCTAATTTATCTCAAATAAAAGTGAGTCCTTTTACATTTTGGTTACTTGTAACTCTCTTTATTTCTGCATTTTTATTTTGTTTTATAGCACCTTTAGTGATTTGGATTTTGGTTAAATATAAT
>CAMWXW010000035.1 GCA_947178315.1 uncultured Desulfovibrionaceae bacterium
CTATCATACTATATATTTACTCTGTTTAGCACTTGCTTTTTCTTAGAGAGTGCTTTACTGTATAGCCTTATGAACTTTTCTATATATACACTCGGTTGTAAAATCAATCAGTATGAAAGTGAATGTATAATCCAAGCATGGCAATCATACGGATTGAAATACGTACATGAATTAGCAGAAACTGATATTTTTGTCATCAACTCATGTGCTGTGACTGAAAGTGCTGTGAAAGAGGCAAAAAAACTTGTAGAGAAACTTGTAAAGAATCAATTTCAAGGTCGTATTATCCTTACAGGGTGTGCTACACAACTTCTCGATACATTACAGACTGAAGGAGTGGAATATATCACTGTATTGCAAGAAGAAAAAGAAACTCTTTTAGAATATCCAAAACAAATACTTTCTCAGTATGATCTTCCTTCACAGAACCAAGCTCATACTGAATATGAAGAGGAAACACTTCTTGCCACAACAGAAGAAGAACCTTTTGTACTAACCTCATCACTTCGTGCCCGTGCAACAGTAAAAGTACACGACGGTTGTTCACACAGATGTACTTACTGTATTATTCCCTATACCCGCGGTCCCTCTCGAAGCCGTAGCCTCTCTGCTATCATTTCAGAAATACGTGGACTCTTAGAACAAGGACATAGAGAAATAATTCTTTCTGGAATCAATTTACGTCAATTTGGAGCAGACTTTACTTTTCCAATGGATTTTTGGGACTTAATAGCTAGATTAGAGCATGAATTTGCTTCAGAATGGCATACCCACGCTCGCTTCCGAATAAGTTCACTTGAACCATGTCAGCTTAACGATAAAGCACTTGATACACTAGCTCAAGCACAACTTGTTTGCCCACATCTACATATCTCCTTACAGAGTGCTTCATATAATGTATTGAAAAAAATGGCACGAGGACATTATTCTGTAGATATGCTTTATGATGCTCTCGATGGATTGAAACAAATCTGGAATATATTTGCTCTAGGCGTAGATATTATAACCGGTTTTCCCGGAGAAACTGACGATGATTTTATACTCACTCAAGAAAGCCTTATCTCACTACCAATTACCTATGCCCATATCTTCCCATTTTCTGAACGTCCTTTTACACAAGCTCCAACTATGAAAGATCAAATCTATCCACATATTCGTAAAGAACGAGCAAAGTTGTTGCGTTCTATTGCACAGGAAAAGCACCGTTCATTCATGGAGATGTTGGTAACAAAACAACTTCCTCAACATATTGTATCAGAAAAGAATAATCCTTATGCTGGGATATCACAGTACTATATTGAATGTAAAAAACAGACGCCATTTCTTGATGTAGCTATTCCTCATACACCAATAGCATATTATGATACGTATATAGATGTACAATAATCACTAGGGAGAGAGCTATGAATAGAATGCATGAATTTATATTAGAACCTATACCTTATACAAAAGAAGCGCCTTCTCGTGCATTATGTCACATGCTGTGGGACGAATATACTATGCCCAATCATATCAGAAATCATAGTACACAAGTTGCCTTTGTTGCAGAGCGTATAGCACAGGCTCTTTCTCATATCTCCTATCCTCTCTGTATAGAAAGTATAGTTGCAAGTGCATTGTTACACGATATCGCAAAAATGTACTGTATAGAAAATCCAAGCTATCGTCATAATGAGTTAGGTGCATTGTGGGTATTAGAGAAAACAGAACATAGACTTGTAGCACAAGGTGTATATTATCACAACTACTTAAACCCTGAACATATAACTCTTCCGTATCATATTCTCCCTGTGATTGTAATGTATGCCGATTCCAGAGTACAGCATGCCGATATTGTCAGCCTTGAAGAACGCTATGCAGACTTACTTATTCGCTATGGAACAACAATAGAGCGAAGAAAACATATAGCACTCGTCAAGGAACAAGCACTCACAATGGAAAAGTGGATCACCTCCCTTCTTGGAGAACACCCTGATACATTACTTTCACTATCATAGACGTATATGCTATATAGATTGTATAAGCTGAGCTAGTCTACTTGTACTTTCCATAGCTACAGAAAACATGTATTGTGAAGCTTGTATGCGTGCAGTTGCATTCGTATATGCTTCCATTTCTAACGCTACATCTGCATCTCCTATAGTCGATATTGTTGACTCTGTTTCATTATTCATCGCACTTCTATGACGTATAGTTGTTTCTACAGCATTTTGCACTGCACCTATATTGGATCGCTCACCTCGAACATTAGTAAGCACTGTTTTTACATTAGCAACACTTGCAAGTGCAGATTCCTGAGTACTTAAATCAATCGCATTCCCAGAAGGTGTTGTCAATCCATTGGTAAGTGCTGATGTACGCATACTTGGCATTTCAATTGTCAATATATCAAATTCACTATTCGTTATACCAAGTTGTAATGTTAACGGCTCCATCGTTCCATCAATGAGTGGTGTACCAAGAAAGTTCGTAGATTGAGATATATTATCAACAATACTCAATAATTGCTGTGCTTGATTATTAAATACAGTACGCTGTTCATCAGTCCAGACTCCATTTGATGAATCTTCAGCAAGAACAGAGATATCAGTAAAAATGCGTTCGATATTAGAAAGTGCAGCATCTGCTGTATCAAGAAGACTTATTCCATTTTGTGCATTGATAACACCTTGTTTACTTGTCCCTAGTATCGACTGCATGACTTCCAAAATACTATATGATGCAGGACCATCTTCTGTTCCTACATATTTTTTCCCAGAAGATAGTCTTGAAACTGCCTGTTGTAATGCACTCTCATTGCTATTGAGTGCTCTTCTGGTAATAGCACTCTGCAAATTATAACGTAAACTAGATATACTCATACCACTATCCTCCATAGATGTTTTTCACAGTGTATAATGAACTATAAAGTGTACCAATTGAATATATTACATAAGGTATTTCTTCATTTAGTCGTATAAGGCTTGTCTAATACCCTTTGTCTGTGCTATGTTCTTACAAAGTATATGCCATGATACTATGATATACGCTATATAGTGATTGGTGCTGATTATGATACTATCTCACAAGCGATACTAAAGAAGGAGTATGAAATGGAGTATGTAGCATTATTAGGACGCCCTAATGTTGGGAAGTCAACTCTATTTAATAAGCTCATACGTTCAAATCGAGCAATAACACATGATATCCCCGGCGTAACGCGAGATAGAATAGAAGGCATAGTGCGACGCTATCCATACCCTTCATTCAAAATCATCGATACAGGTGGCGTTACTCTTGATGAGCGACATGAAGTACAAGAAGGACCACTTGGTATACAAGGCTTTGAACATTCTATCTTACAGCATGCAATTAAAGCAATAGAACAATCATCTGTACTCTGTCTAGTCGTTGATGGTAAAGCAGGACTTCACAGTATGGATAAAGCTATTGCAGAATACATACGAGTTTATAACAAGCCAGTACTGATTGCTGTGAATAAAGTTGATGGAGTTGAGTTAGAAGATAAGCTATGTAGCGAATTCTATGAACTTGGTTTTCCTCTGCTCGGTATTTCTGCAGAACACAATGTACATCTAGAATCTCTTGTTGAACAAATAACGTCGCATCTTTCACAAACAGAGATACAGGAAGAACCATACTCTCTCAAGATAGCATTATTAGGACGCCCCAATGTTGGGAAATCGTCCTTTATCAATGCTCTTCTTGGTGAAGAACGTATGATAGTTCAAGACTACGCAGGGACAACTCGAGATAGTGTAGATGTCACCATAGAACAAGGTGATGAGAAATTTATCTTTGTAGACACAGCAGGTGTACGAAAAAGAGGTAAAATAGAAGAGAGTCTTGAACGCTTTAGTGTCAACGCCTCTATTAAAAGTACAACAAAATCAGATATCTCACTTCTCATTGTCGATGCTGTAGAGGGTATAACGCAACAAGATAAACGTCTACTTGCTCTTTTATACGAGCGTAAATTACCATGTATCGTTGTTGTGAATAAAATAGATTGCATACAGAAGAAATTACGACGTGAACTTGAAAAGGATTGTGAACACCTTCTCTCCATAGCCTCTACAGTTCCTATTCGCTATATCTCTGCCCTCACAAAAGAGGGTATAGATGCTATTCTTCCTTTATGTAAAGTGATACATAATGAGATGTCCTTACGTGTCCCTACAGGACAACTCAATCGATGTCTTGAAGGCATAGTATACAAACACCAACCTCCTATTGTCCGTAACTCAAGACCTCGCTTTTTCTACATGACACAACCAGAAATCAATCCTCCAACATTTGTTATTTTTGTGAGCGATTCAACACGTATCCTCGATAGTTATGCACGCTATGTAGAAAAACATATACGAGAAACCTTCGGTATAGACCATGCTCCTATACGACTCCATTTTAGATCAAGTCATACACCACGAAAGAGAACAGGAAGAAAAAAATAAGCTCTACTTATAGTACGTCCCGATAGAGCAATTATATACTAAAAAATATATAAAATAAGATACAGTCATCTAAGTATCCTTACAGATGAGAAAATTCAAAGGTTCGCAATAATGAATGAGTTATTTACACCACCTAATAAAGATGCTATCGATGCACTAGAAGAACTCTATGCACCTATACGAAAGGTAATGCCCTTAAAAAAGAATCAATATGCTCTCCTCCCTCGTTCTATACAAGAGCTTTCCTATATCCTAACACAGCAACGTGGAGAAATGCCTTTCTATTGGTCTTCCCCTCGACTTCGCAGTGCATATTTCTATTACTTCATGCCGTGGAATCTTGTCCGATTAGCACAATGTATCCCGAACCTATACCTTCCAGAACTATCATATATAGAAGAATATCCCTCTATTCTTGATATAGGGAGTGGTCCTTTAACACTTCCTCTTGCACTATGGCTTTTCAGAAAAGATTTACGTGATATCCCTCTCACAATATACTGTTATGATACAGCAAAGCACCCTATGGAGTATGGAAAACGTCTTCTTGAAGAAATAATGTCCACAAAGAAGTGGAAGATTGTTCTCATTGATGCACGCAAAACACATTATAGAGATATCAAAACAAAAGTCGCTCTTACGATTGCAAGCAACGTCATCAACGAACTTGTCCAGAGAAAAACACGCTCAATGGAAGAAAGTCTTACCAATGTATATACTATGCTTACCTATCATCTAGCACATAAATCTCATGCACTCTGTATTGAAATAGGAACACGTCTTGGTGGAACTATTATCTCTGCTCTTCATGATATTATTGTAGAAGCAGAAGAATATGATATCATTGCCCCCTGTACACATAACAATGTATGTCCTTATTCTGAGGGAAAGCAAAAAACATGGTGTCATTTTTCCTTTGCAGATTTTGTTGCTCCCACATGGCTTACAAAACTCTCTACTCGTGCTGATCTCCCAAAAACAACACTTTCTACGTCCCTACTCCATATTGGAAATGGTATTGAGAATACATATAATAGTCGGATTCTTTCTTCACCTATCTATATTCCCTCAACAAAAGAATATATACGCTATGTCTGTAGAGAAGAAGGGATTGGAGTTTTAGAGAAAGCAAAACGCTATGTTCAAGGGACGGCACTCAATACACAAATATCTATCCCACAACGCATTGATGAGAAGACTGGGTGTCCTTTCGTTTCTCTTGTAAAAGAAAAATAATCTGTTTTCTATCAACATATTGTAACGATATTCTTCTATCTCCAAAATCCGTGTTCTACTAGGAAGTCTTTTGTAATACGAGACTGTCTTGTAGCACATGATTTATCTACATATTTAGCAAGGATATCAACTTCTAGGTTACACATATCTCCTTTTTTCCAATATTGTATTGTCGTTTGCTTCTGCGTCTCTGGAATAACATGTATAGTAAAAGAATTTTTCTCAACAGAAGCGACAGTAAGACTGATACCTTGAAGAGCAACAGACCCCTTTTCTACAACATAGCATTGTAATTGAGGTGGAAGAGAACACCTTAGTACAAGAGCATCACCAGCTGAAGTCATTTCAAGAATAGATACTGTTGTATCGACGTGTCCTGTAACAAAATGCCCTCCTAAACGACTTGTAGGGAGAAGAGCCCGTTCTAAATTTACATAAGAGCCAACACAGAGAGAATTCAATGTAGTAGTCCGTACAGTATGAGGAGAGGCATAACATGTATAAGAAGATGTAGTATATGATTCAACAGTAAGACAAATTCCATCAAGAGCTATACTTTCACCTTGCACAATATCTGGGACATGTTCTCCAATATCTATAGAGAGTCGCTTTTGCGAGCTACCCACAATACTCTGTATCTTACCCACGTATTCTATAATTCCTGTAAACATAGCTAACCCTATTATACTTTTTGTAATAGTATACTATCATTTCTCACAAGAGTATAGCAGACTATCCTCTATGTAAATATTTTTTATAAATCTATAAATTATGAAGCAGATAGTGTATACT
>CAMWXW010000036.1 GCA_947178315.1 uncultured Desulfovibrionaceae bacterium
GTTATATTCCCTCTTATTCACTAGAGTTTCATACAACAATATGCTTCTCTATTTTTATAGTTTATTGTTATTTATTATTATTCTTATTTAAGAAGATATCCCTCTATTGCACGATACTTAGAATCCTAATGCAAATCCAAGACTAGCCTTAAAGCCTTCTTCTCTTCCGAAGTGTCCAGAAGCATCTAGATATGCTGTGAGATCGAGACCTCCAAGACTAACTGCATAGTTTACTCCAACACCCAAGCGAGTTAAGATATCACTTAGTTCATATTTATGATATTTACCCGCAATATATATTCCATCAGAACCTTTTGGCATGCTTCCTACAGGGATTTCTAATGCTACACGGACATACGGTGTTAAACCAAATGGAAAGTTATATGCTGCTGTTCCCTGTATTTTTGTTGTAAATTGATGTGCTTCTTTTATCTCAACAAGATTCTTTGTCATAGAGATAAACTCTGATGCACTATGATAGGAATATACAAACTCTACTTCTGGAATTACGATAAAGCGATTAAATTTCATTTTTATACCCATTGCAAGTGCAGTACTCACTGTTGTTGATGTCCACTCCTCTGGGTGGAATGAAACTATATTGTGCAAGGTGTTTTTGAAGATATCTGCCCATGTTGTAGAGCGTAAGTATAAGCGATATGAGTTATTACGCAGATTCTCCCACATAAACTGTCCACCTGCTGAATAGGCTTGCATTTTACCTTCTATATTCCATGTATCATACTTATATTTAGATGTACCTTGTCCATATCCTCCAAAGAATCTGAATAAGAGTCTATCTTTCTTCCGTATATCTAGCTCTTTGATATCAAGACCTGTTAAGACTGTCACTAGACTGCTTTCTACTGATGGAATAAAAGGAGCAGTGATTTGATTTGATGAAACACTTGTCTGTATCCAACCAGTCATGATATCTTTTCTGTTCTTTCTTCCATATGAAGTACGCTCTTCTGAACCACTGATAAGAGATACTATTCCTTGCTCCTCAAGAGAATCTAATAGATTACGGCTATAGTTTCTACCACTCAATACCATTGTCCCGTATCCGTAGTTAAGAGGATCTTCTCCAGACTGCACTAAATTAAATGAATTAGGATTAGTTTTATCAGATTGAAGTTGATAGAGATATCCACCTGCTTGTACAAATACATCTCGTAAGCGAGGTAAATATTGGAAGCTATTCTCTTTTTCTGCGTATAACACACCTGAAATTTGATCTTGTAATATCTCTGTGCCTGTAAATACATTTACCGGTGTAACAATGATAAAACCGGAGTCTCCAAGCACTGATGCACCATATTTTACTATAATTGTATCATGTAGTCCATCGACAAAGTCAACATCTATACCTATAGAACCACCTTCTACATGCATCTTTCCATAGATATTTGCTGTATCACCCACGCCAGTAGGAGTTAGAGAAAGAATAGAGCCGTTGCTAAGATGGGTTTCACTTGTATTAGTAGATAATCCAATGCTTACAACAGTTCCTGCTCGTGTAACAGGATCTGTAAAGACATATGAATTACCTTCTACTTCTATGTAGTCTGCTACTATATCTCCCTTGATATTTGCGTTATTGAGAACAAGTGTATTCAATCCAGCCTGCATATCAATGCCACCATGGATAGTGGTATTGACTAAGCGTAAGAGATCGTTACCTGCTCCAAGATAGATAGAACCTGTTGCTTGTACATTGACAAGTGTTACGTGATCTACACTATCATTCCCTTTCAAAGATATACCACTTGTGTCACTGAGATCAACATCTCGTATAGTAACTGTATTATTTGTTCTTCCAAGCTCAATATCATTCCACTTCCCACCTATAATTGTGAGATTTTGATCTAAGAGTGACGCACTTGAAAAATCAAGTTTTCCCTTCACAGAACTATTGGTTATTACTGTTGTTGTTGTCCCACTAAAATGGATATCACCTACTACTGTACTATTTGTAAGTTCTACTGTATTATTTCCAAGACCGATAGAGATATCTTTCCCTACATTACTACTACTCAATTTTAGTAAGTTAGGTGTTGTATTGTTTGAAAATGTAATACTTCCTTTAACTGTTCCACGTTCTATTGATATATTATTTTCAGCTGTTCTCCCTGGTGCAGGATTGAATATAATACTTCCATCTATTGTACTCCCAGTACTATTCAAAGTAAGATTAGCTTGTCTTATATTCATATCACCTGTAAGTTGGCTATTATTAAATGTAACACCGTACGCTCCATCTACTACAGTAAATCCATTACCAATTGTATCTCCAGAGAAATTTACTGTACTATCACCATTACTCAATGAGACATCTTGAGCAATATGGGAATTAGAAAGCACTAAAGTAGAGCTTCCTTGTACTACAAGTTTATGCTGAAATGTATTTCCAGCACCAGATACATTTGCATTACTAAGGAGTATTTGTTGTCCTACATTGCTACTATTTATCTTCAAAGTAACATTAGCTCCGTTAGTAACAGCAGTGAGACCTCCAGAAATAGTTGAGCTATTTATTGTTCCAGTAACACGTTGTCCTCTATTGCTCGATACATTACCATCTACAAGAGCAGATGTTAGTGAAATATTAGCATCACCTAATCCAGCTGTAATATCTCCTTTTACTGTACTGTTGCTCTTTACTTCAACTGTAAGTCCTGCAAGTCCTTTAATATCACCATTTACAAGAGCATTACTATTTACAGCAACTTTTCCTTGAACAACTCCTGTATGGATATTCGCTGTAAGCTTTGCTGAACTATTAACTAATATATCTGTTGTTGTCTCTTGTACTTCATAGACATTGAGGTTTCCTGCCATCGTTACCTCGCCAGATATGCGTACACTATTATTTCCTTTACCTAGTTGAAACTTATCTCCTCCATTAAATAAACCACCTCGTATTTCTGCAGAATCATTACCTGTTCCAGCTCGTATTTCACTGATATTTGAATTTGCTGATCTATTAGTCAAAATAAGCTTATTATCACCATCACCTGCATTTATTTTTCCACTATAGGTCATAGAGTCATAGATATCTACTTGTATAGTATCGTTTGCCTTTCCTGAAATAACATCTGTACGCAAAAGAGAACTATCTCTACCTTCAACTTTAAGATTGAGTGGTGTATTCGTATCAACACTGATTTTACCTTGTATACTACTTTGATTTAACAATGAGATAGAAATCTCTTTTGATGTTTGATGAATGATATCTCCAGAAATATTTGATGTCCCTTCAAGATGAACATTTAATTTACCACTTGCTTGTAATGTTCCATCTAACTTTGAGCCTCCGTATCCATAGAATGAGAGATCGCCTTTGTAGTCAATTTTTCCCTGTCTAGTAATTGTAGAGTCACGCAACTCAACAGTATCAGAACCACTAGAAGAATTACCAAGATTTAGTGTACCAGAAAAGTTTGTACCACTTTGTAGTAAAATACTATCATTATGAGAACTTGTAGCAAGAGTTCCAAAATTTGTTGTTGTTACACCATCAAACGTGATATTGGATCTAGCTGTTGTTATATTCACATTCCCCATAGAAAGAGTCCCTATAAACTTAACAGTACTTGCTGAAGTTGGCTCAAATTGAAGGGTAACACCTCTATTGGACATAGTAAGAGCTTCTATTTGTATATTTTGTGTCCCACCTTTAGCAGTAAAAGAAAAATTATTATTATTTACAGCATTCAATGCACCCTTAATAGATAGATTTGTTCTATTTGTTGTGTGTGCCATGAATGAGCCACCATTAGAAAATTGAAGATTCTCAAGAGTAATATCTCGTGTCGCTCCATTATTATTAAGAGTAACACCTCCACTCAATGTACTATTTTTCACTGTTACTGTATCATTACCATCAGCTTTAACTGCTCCTACTGTAGTACTTGTTATCGTTATAATATTACTTCCACGACCTGCATCAATACCGTATGTTGTACTTATTTTATCAAGTGTGAATGTATCATTTCCTGCTCCAGAATTAAGATTACTTTTGAGTTGTGAACCATTATAGAAATGGATATCTACCCTTCCATTACCAGAATTTGTTGGACCACTATAACTCGCACCGTTTCCAATACTAAGACCAAATAATCCGTTATTATTGACACCATTAATACTAATATTACCGCCTGATTTATTTGCTTCTAAATATAATGCACTAGAACTATCAACTTGCAAAGAACCACCGTATGTATAAGAACCTGATGTCACTCGTATTGTATTATTTCCTCTTCCAAAGTGAATTTCTTTGTTATACGATGCAGAACCTAACTCAACAATACTATTCCCAGTTCCTGTTACAAATGTTGCATTATTAAGACTCACACTACCAATAATTTTAATAGTATTATTACCTGAACCTGCATCAAATGTCATAGCACTTGGAGCTTGATTGATTTCTATCACATCATTTCCAGAACCCATATAAACATTACTCAATTTAAGATTTTGTGCCTGATATTTAAGAGTATCATTTCCAGCTCCTGCATATATTCCACCACTGATTGT
The DNA here is from genome assembly GCA_947178315.1 of uncultured Desulfovibrionaceae bacterium. Lineage (GTDB taxonomy): Bacteria > Desulfobacterota > Desulfovibrionia > Desulfovibrionales > Desulfovibrionaceae > CAMWXW01. The sequence goes on from CAMWXW010000036.1 coordinate 4,540, forward strand.
TGATGCTGTAGTACCTACTATAGAGATAGAATCATCACCTGATCCTGCATATATTCCTGCCCCAGAATATCCACTCTGAGAAGAATTCAATAATACTATATCGTTACCTTCCCCCATATAGAGATCTTGTACAGTTGTAAAAGTAGTCCCCCCAATAGTTACCTGATCATTCCCCTTACCTAAGCTTATGTAATCAAAACCTGAAAAGTATTTACTAGCTATTACTGACCCACCATTTAGAGATAGGGTATCAGCTTGTGGCGTTCCTTGTATTGCTCCATGAATAGTGGAGTTTGTTGATATAATACTAATACCTTCAGTGACTCTGCCACTAGGATCAGCTACACCACGTATTGCTATCTTAAAACCACCATTCCATGAAATATTAGCATTAGAGAATATGAGATTTCCTGTATACAGTTCTATTCTAGCTCGAAGATTAACAGAAACTCTAAAAAAGACGTCGTCTTTCCTAAGAGCTACAGAACCAAAATGTTGATGGAAATCAGAACCATATATATTTACATTTATTTTACCACCTTCATTTACATAATAGTAGTGGTTTTTATGAATCCAGTGATGTTGTCCCCAATTATTCAGACTACCTGTATGAAACTCCGGAGCCAATCCCGAAAAACCACCATAACTTTGTTGATCCATTTTTTTACCTCTATCATCATTTCCAATCTTACCATGCCCTGTGACAACTCTGACCTCAGCATCATCTCTTGTAGGATCAGAGTTACCAATTGTATCTGAAGATGTAATCCTTGGTTGAACTCTTTCTACATAACGTAATGCAGGACTAGAATTATAAGAATTATATATATCGTTAGTTGTATTATATCTGTTAGATAATAGAAGGTTATTGTTATGATATAGTTGTTCTCTACTATGTCTAATATGTTCTTGCATTGCAAGTGCTGGGGTATATCCTGGTAATAACATAGATCCCAATACAAAAGGAATAACCGCCATGGATCGTAATTTTTTACGGACTTTACTTTTCAACGCTCTTTGTAATGATTTTTTCCCCATAATATACCCCAATAACTCTCTCTTCTCTCATGTTATCGGAGCGTGAAAATAAGCTATTAGCATGTAAAAATAATCATGCTATAAGTTAGCAATATTTTAGGATAATCTACAGAAGCTAAAGATTCTACACATATTGAAATAATAATACGATATTGTAGAAGTGTTTTATAGAAAGACAAAATAAATATAGATCTCAATAAATAACTAAGCCCCCTTCTTTTCAGAAGGAGGCCTAGAGAGCAATGATATGTGTGTGTATTGTAAGATTAAGTATATAAATATACTTTAAGATTAGGTTATTAAGGAGGGACAATTCATGTTATTAGGAGTAATAGTCATGGATATTTGTCCATACTATGAGGTAATACAGGAACTTCGCAACTGTATTACCACAATTGTTTCTTGGTAGCTTCCTACTTTCCCGTGGGCAACCCCAGAGTATCATCAGCGATGGAGAGCTTAACTGCCGAGTTCGGAATGGGTTCGGGTGTACCCCCTCCTCTATCGCTACCAAGAAAATTTTATAAATTTGCCACCTAAATTAAACATTCAAATAGAGATTAAAAAAGGAAAATAAAACCTCGAGTTATTAGTATTAGTTTGCTTAACACATTACTGCGCTTACACATCTAACCTATCAACCCCGTAGTCTACAGGGACTCTTACAATCTTGACGATTTGGGAGAACTCATCTTGAGCATGGCTTCCCGCTTAGATGCTTTCAGCGGTTATCACAACCGAACGTAGCTACCCTGCTATGCCCTTGGCAAGACAACAGTATCACCAGAGGTTCGTCCATCTCGGTCCTCTCGTACTAAAGACAGATTCTCGCAATTCTCCTACGCCCACAGAAGATAGGGACCAAACTGTCTCACGACGTTTTAAA
>CAMWXW010000037.1 GCA_947178315.1 uncultured Desulfovibrionaceae bacterium
ACATATAAATTTACAACAGAAAGCTATTGAGCAATTTGAAGTTATCAGCTCGCAACAATTAGAGCATCTCAACTCTCTTGTTGACGCTTTTTACGATACAATTAAAGTACAAGCACAGTATGTTGCTAAAACAGAAAGTATTGAACAGTTTACACAATCATTCTCTCTTTCAGATGAAAGTATCACTAATAAAAATATTGCGACTATTCAGAGCAGAGTATCTTTTGTTTTTGCAAACTACTATAATACCATACAGTCACTTAAGTTACTCCATGTTGGTAGTACACGCAATCAGTTTCTTACATATCCTACTAAAATGACTCCTTCTGAATCCACATACAAGGGGTGGTTGAATACTGCCTTACGAACAAAAGAGCTTACTATTACAGCTCCCTATTATGTGGATAATCTGCACAATCTTGTTATTACAAGTATTACACCTATTAAACAGAAGTCTGGTGCTATTTCTGGAGATCTCGCAATTACATATAGTATTGATGAGCTTCTCAATTCATTTAGTCAGATAAATTTTGAAGGGGCTGGAAATATCATCGTCTTTAGTGAAACTGGACAACTTCTTCTCTCTCCTGAAACAAAAGAAAAACCATCTCTCTTACTTGCCAATGCATCTGCTGGTTCTGTGCCTGGATATAGCAATCTCTATACACTGCCAAGTGGACTCCATAAAGTAATATATAATGGAACAAAACATATTGTTGTTTCATATACAACCTCTATTGGTTGGAAAATACTCTCCCTTGTTGATGAAGATATACTTATGGATAAAACATTCCAAACTGTTGATACAGCTCTCTTCTGGGGTGGTTGTGCTACTATCTTAATCATGATTGCTGTGTTCTTTATTATCAAGAATGTTACAAAATCAATCCTTCTTCTTGTCGATGCTTCCATCGCTATAGCAGATGATGCAAGCAATACAAAATTACCTGATCCAACTCTTTTTGGTGGTGAACTCCTTACATTGCGTAATTCACTGGCTCAGATGTTAGACAATCTCTTACAACTCATAGCAAGCTCTCATACAAAATCAGAGGAGGCTCAAGCTCTTGCAGAAAAAGCTCAACATGCTCTTGAACAGGCAAAAATAGCTGAAGAAAAAGCTGAAGAGGCAAGAAGAGAAGGTATTCTTTCTGCTGCAAAAAGATTAGAAGATATCACAGAGAAAATATATTCCTCAGCTCAAGAGCTTTCTGTAAATATCGAGCAAGCAAAAACTGCTACAAGTAGAGAAAAAGAGCGAACTGCTGAAGCAAATAAGGCTCTTGAACACATGAATACACTTGCTTCAAATACAACTCAAAATGCCTCTGTGGCTCTATCAAATGCTATCAATGCAAAAACACAAGCTGTCAATGGTGGAAATGTTGTTCAAGATGTCGTCGAAAGCATTCAGAAAGTCAATGAACTTCGCATTGAGATGTCTGAAAATATCAATACTCTTGGTGAGAGAGTCAATGGAATCAATCATATTATCACTGTCATCAACGATATTGCTGATCAAACAAATCTACTTGCTCTTAACGCAGCAATAGAAGCTGCCCGTGCTGGAGAGTCTGGAAAAGGATTCGCTGTTGTTGCTGATGAAGTAAGGAAACTTGCAGAAAAAACTATGTTTGCTACAAAAGACGTAACTGAAGCTATCAATATTATCCAAAAAGAAACAAAAGCAAATATAGAAGGTATGGAATACACTACTAAGAGTATCGAGAATAGTACAAATCTTGCTCTTGATGCTGGAAAAGCACTTACTACCATTGTAGAGATTTCTCAAACAACGGCAGATGAGATGCAAACTATTGAAAGCATGATGCAAAAACAATCAAAAACAACGGAAGAAGTAGCTAGTATCACAAATGAGAGTTATGAGACTTCACATCAACTTTCTGAAATGATGAATAAAGCAGCAGAGAATGTTCAAATTCTACATGGATTGTCAGAAGAGTTGCATAACATCATTCAAGAGTTATCGAAGTAGCAGATATCTTTGTAGACAAAATACAACACAACTCTTGTATCTTTGTCTACAAAGAAAGAGTATTGATTTGCATTATTTACAAATATTAAAAAGTATGTATACTAATTTAGACATATTAGATATATCATAAATTAACACTCCCTTGTGTTATCAACATGATGCTGGAGATAGAAATGACTAATAATGAATACGATACTGATAAAGTCCACATTGAATATATTTCAATAGATGAACCTCCTCGCTATAGAGTATTTTTACTCAATGATGATTACACCACTATGGACTTTGTAGTTACAGTCTTAGAGAAGGTCTTTCATAAAGAACATGGCGAAGCAGAAGACTTAATGAATGAAATACACACTACAGGAAGAGGTTTTTGTGGTGAGTATACACATGAAATAGCTGAAACAAAAGTTCACCTTGTCCATCAAAAAGCACAACAGGCCGGATTCCCATTGCGATGTGTTATGGAATAATCTTAATTTTACCACGAGGGTTCTATAATGATGTTTGAAAAAAATCTTGAAGATGTGTTAAGTAAAGCTGTTGGATTAACAAGAGTATATAAACACGAACTACTTACAGTAGAACATGTACTCCTTGCATTGGCACAAGCTGAAGCTGGTAAAAAATTGCTTGATTCCTTTACTATTCCACCGTCTAAACTAGAGATGCTCCTTGATTACTTCCTGAAAGAGCAAGTTGAAGTTGTTCCTACTGAAAGTATCGATGATATCATACAAACACAGAGCGTACAAAGAACACTTGCACGTACTGTGCATCGAGTTACGAATTCACATAAAAGGAAAGCAACACTTGCAGATTTCTTACTCTCCTTACTTGAGGAGTCAGATTCCTATGCTGTTGCAGCTCTCCAAGCCCTCAATATAAATCATGAGCTTGTGCAAAAAAGTGCAGAGCTTGGTGAAGAAGATTTTCAAGATAGCAATTCTCTCTTACATAAGATTACGATATCTCTTTCTGAAGAGGCAGAGAAAGGAAGAATAGATGCTATTATAGGAAGAGAAAAAGAAATTGATAGAATTTTACAAATACTTGCTCGTAGAAAGAAAAATAATCCTATTCTCATTGGAGATCCCGGGGTTGGAAAAACTACTATTTTAGAAGGATTAGCTTTACGTATTGCTCAAGGAGATGTACCTGAACAATGTAAAAATATGCGTCTCTATATACTTGAGATAGGAAGTCTTCTTGCCGGCACAAAGTACAGAGGTGATTTTGAAGCAAAAATGCAAGAACTCCTAAAAGAGTTAAAAGCAATGCCTAATGCTGTTCTTATTATCGATGAAATACATTCTATTGTAGGTGCAGGTGCTACTTCTGGAAGCTCTGTAGATGCAGCTAGTCTTCTTAAACCTATTTTAGCAAGAGGAGAAATACGCTGTATTGGCTCGACAACACATGAAGAGTATCAAGCATACATAGAGAAAGATAAAGCCCTTTCACGACGCTTTCAACCTGTATATGTAGATGAACCGGATCAAAAAACGTCACTTGCTATTATAGAAGGTATTATGCCTTTATATGAAGCATATCACAAAGTTCATTATACACAGAATGCACTCTCTTCTGCTATTGCACTTTCTGTAAAATATATGCCTGAACGACAATTGCCAGATAAAGCTATTGATATCCTTGATGAAGCCGGTGCTTCTGCTCGACTCCACGCACAAACAAATACAGAGAAACAAAAAGTTACCATAACAACAAAAGATGTAGAACGAACTATTGCCTCCATGGTACAAGTTCCAGTTCAAAATATAGAGATATCTAAAAAACACATGCTACAAACACTCAAAGCTGATTTACAACACGCTATTGTAGGACAAGATATAGCAATAGATCTTGTAACAAAGGCAATTATTCGCTCTTATCTCGGCTTAGTAGATGGAACTCGTCCTATTGGCTCCTTTCTCTTTTATGGTCCGACTGGTGTTGGTAAAACAGAGCTTGCAAAAAAGATATCAGAAAAACTTGCTATTTCATTCCACAGATTTGATATGAGTGAATATATGGAACAACATTCCGTAGCACGCTTAATAGGTTCACCTCCTGGCTATGTTGGCTTTGATCAAAGTGGACTTCTTACAGATGCTGTCAAGAAAACCCCATATTGTGTCGTCTTACTTGATGAAATAGAAAAAGCACACCCAGATGTTTTCAATATCCTTCTTCAAGTCATGGATTATGGCTCACTTACAGACAACAAAGGACGAAAAGTTGATTTTAGAAATGTAATCCTTATTATGACGTCTAATGTAGGTGTTGAAGAGATGAATAAGAATTCCATTGGTTTTGATAGCTTATATGCTCCTGATATGGCAAAGACTCAAAAAGCACTTGAGCGAACATTCTCACCAGAGTTTCGTAATCGACTCGATGCAATGATTCCTTTCACTCCGCTTTCTGAAAGTTCTATGCATGCTATACTTGATATTGCTATAGAAAAAACAAAGACTCTCTTAAAACCATATAAAATACGAATGACAATTACTGATAAAGCATGGCAATATATGCAATCTCAAGGATTTGATACTACTATGGGAGCTCGTCCTCTCCAACGCTTCATTCGTACAGCGCTTTATGATATGATTGCTGATGCAATAGTAACTCAAACCATTCATAAAGGAGATCATATAACTATAGATTCTGATGGTACATCGCTTACCCTTCTTCCCACTGTCATACCTGCGTAAAGTCTAAGGGGAGTCCACCTCTTGGACTCTCTTTCCCTCATAGTTATCTTCCACAACAGAGGTTATAATGCCAACAATATGGATCATCTATAAACAGGAAGATACAAAAGCACGAGATATTCTTCCTCAAATACACGATCTTTTAGAACAAAATAAATATCATGCTCATACATTTTGTATAGATGAATTACCAATTCTTGAAAACTACTCAAGACTTATTCTATTAGCATTAGGCGGTGATGGTACTATCCTAAGTTTAGTCAATCATAATAGAAAAGCTCGTTTTCCTATTATAAGTATAAATACTGGAACACTTGGATTTCTAACAACATTCTCATTAGATTCATGGTATGACTCTCTTATACCAAGACTTAGAGAGTATCATATTGAGGACGTCCCTCTTCTCCATATAATATCAGGTCTCTATTCTGATATTGCACTCAATGAAGTTAGTATCACTCGTAGTGGTATTGCTCGCAATATTTCTATTCAAGTTGATATTGATACAGAACATCTATATACATTTGCTGGAGATGGGATTCTCGTTGCTACACAATATGGATCTTCTGCATATTCTCGTTCTGTTGGTGGCTCACTCATACACCCTGCTATTCAGGCTTTTATTATCTCTCCTATTGTTCCACTTTCTCCTTCATTACCTGCACTTGTCATTCCCTCTACAGCAAAAGTTTCTCTATCTGTATTAGAAGGTGATGCTATTATTACATGTGATGGACAACGTGTTGTCCCACTTTCATCTCCAATTCTCATAGAGCAAGCACCATATACTATGCCTTTTATTTCCTCCATAAAAAATACCTATTATTCTCATATACAGAAGAAGAAAATTATTTGAGTAAGAACCATACTCTTCTCTTGCAGATATTCTTAGTATTATATATATTCAAAAAGCTAAGGAGATTTCTTTTATGCATCATACACTGCATATTATTCATGTAGGAAAACATAGCGGTGAGTGGTATTCTCTTGGGAATGAATATATCAAGAGAATGTCTCGTTCATGGCATATACAAATTTCGACTATTAAAGATGCTTCCTCTAGTCTTTCTATAGAAGAGCGTAAAAAAAGAGAGACTCAAAAAATACTGCCTCTCCTCACAGAACATTCTCTTCTTATTGAATTACACCCCGAAGGTACAACTTACTCTTCACTTCAATTTGCACAAAAAATGAGTATATGGTGTGAAAATAGAGCTAAGATTCCAACATTTCTACTTGCTGGTACTTTTGGATTTGCAAGAGAACAACTACCACCTAATCGTACTATTCTTTCTCTTAGCCCCATGACATTTACACATGAAATGACCTACGCTCTTCTTTTAGAGCAAATATATCGTTCTTATACACTTCTTACAAATATACCTTATCACTATTAATC
>CAMWXW010000038.1 GCA_947178315.1 uncultured Desulfovibrionaceae bacterium
ATATTATATCATGCTCCCTATAAAGAAACTTGATGATTTTTTACAATCAATAATGTACTCTAAAAAAATACCATCTAATCCATTTACAGCAAAAACCTCTTTTGGAAGACTAACAGAGACATTGCGTAATAAATATAAAGAATTCATGGAATTAGAAGAAGAACTAGAAGCATTGCGTGCATATAAAACAGAGCAAGAAGCCAAAAAAGAAGAGATCTCACCCACAGTCCATACTACTCCACACCCACAACAGATGAATACACAACTTCTCCATCAATTAGAACATGTTGTTCAAGAATTACAGCAAAGTGTTGCTTCTCTATCTACTCAAGTAAACGAAGCTCAGGAAGGAGCAAAGTCACAAAAAGAGCGTCTTCAAGAGACAACAACATCAATGGAAGAAATGAATGAAAGTGTACTTGATGTTGCTCGAAGTGCCTCACATGCATCAGAAAGTGCTGCTTCTGCAAAAGAAAACGCAGAACACGGTTCACAAATAGTGAGTGAAGTAATAACATCTGTTGAAGTTGTCCGAGATAAGACATCGAATCTTACAGAAGTTCTTGATAAATTAAGTACAAATGCAAACAACATAGGACAAGTAATCACAGTGATTACAGATATTGCAGATCAAACAAATCTCTTAGCCCTCAATGCTGCAATAGAGGCTGCACGAGCAGGTGAAGCAGGAAGAGGTTTTGCAGGGGTTGCTGATGAAGTTCGCAAACTAGCAGAAAAAACTATGGTTGCGACAAAAGAAGTAGGTGTTGCAATACAAGAGATACAAACCAGTACACAAGATAGCTTAAAAAGCATGACAGAAGCAACACAGTCAGTATCAGAAACCACAGCACTAGTAAGCCAAGCAGGTGAGGCATTAGAAGCTATTGTTGGTATAGTGGATAATACCGCTGATCAGGTTCGAGCAATTGCAACTGCAAGTGAAGAGCAATCTGTAGCAAGTGAAGAAATTAGTCGTAATGCTGACGCCGTCAATAAGATTGCTGAACATACAGCAACTATGATGGATGAATCTATCAATGCTCTTCAAGAAGCTCATAAAGCAACAGAAGCACTTTTTGAAATCATAGGAGAGTTACAATCAGAATATGCTGAACATCGCTCTTCATAGTATATCAGACTTTACTACAGATTTCTAAATAACCAGTGATAGTATCTTGTAATGGTATTGACACCAGAAGGTACTATCATTCTTTTTCTATTTTGGGATTATATAAAATATAGCATATATATTTCTTACCCTACAACATAGCTATATCGTATGTTCAACATATATATAATCTACTCTCTAAATCAACTATGTATTTCTTTCAAAGAAAAACACACCCTTACCATTTTATCACTATAATGAAAGATGATAGAAAGCAATGCAATATAGTATAAAATCAGAGAAAGAACTTCCAATATAAAAGGTAAAATAATAACTAGATCTTTGAGATAAAGCTTATACTATTTACTATTCATCTACAACAGAAAGGAATTCTTGTGTTATAACATCAATAAGCCCCATATCTGTTATCTTAATATATGGTATCACAGCAAGTGTCATAAAGAAACTACGCATAATAGGTGATGAGTGAGTAATTCCAAAATGTTCAGATAAACTAATATTGTATTTTTCTATCGATATATGTAATTCTTCTGGAGAGAGTGGACTTAATAAGCCTCCTATAGGTAAAGGTACTTCATCAATAATTTCTCCATCTTGTACACAGACACACCCACCATGTAATGCTTTTATTCTTTCAACAGCCTGTAATGCATCAGATGGATTTGTATATATCACAGTTATATTATGACAATCATGCCCAACAGAACTTGCAACAGCACCATGAGATATATGGAAGTTTTCAACAATCGCAACAGTGATTGTTTCTGTTCCATACCTATTGATAACAGCTATGTAATTTAGTTTGCTATCCCCATGCTGTAATTGAACAACTCCATCAACAACAGGAAGTTCAAATACTTTCTTATGAGCAATAAGGCTTGATTCATGTTCAAAACTCATAATAGTTGCTGATACAGAGCCTTCTTTTTTTGTAGTTAAGAGGAAATCTTTTTCTCCCAAGTTTGGAATATTGATAGAATTATGTTTTTCTATCGTTGTAGCAATTTTAGCTGTTTTAGGTTCAACTAATAGCATACCATCTTTAGCAACACACACACCTTTATACCACACAGATAATGCTTCAAAATGCGTAAGGGAGTCAAATAAAACACAGTTTGCAACATATCCAGGAGCTATCGCACCATGATTACGTAATCCCACCTCAACAGCACTATGCAGTGTTGCACATGCAATTGCTTGCACTGGAGGCATACCCTCTTCTACAGCAATTCGTAGTGAGTTATTTATATGCCCTTTTGTTATAATCTCATATCCTTCCTTATCATCACTACAGAAGGTTAAATTAAGAGGTGGGTGTTCTTTATCTGGAAGCCCACGTAAAATTTCTCTAAGATTTTGTACTAGTGAACCTTCCCGTGCATCAACCCACATTCCTTTACGAAGTCGTTCAAGAGCTTCTTCCTTAGTTTGAGATTCATGACATGAGAGAGGACCACCACAAAGATATGCTGATAGCTCATTCCCTTCAACACAAGGTGCATGTCCTTGAACAAATTTATTATGTTTCATAGCAACTTCTATGATATCAACCATACGTTTACTATTATTCATAACACCAATGTAATCCATTACTTCACCTATCCCAAGCACTCTATCACGTAAAAGTAGCTCTTCAATAATAGCCGGAGTAAAGATACCTCCACTATTTTCCTTACCTAGAAGAGCTGGAACACAAGAAGGAATGAGTACAAAATAATCCATCGGGACATCTTCAGAATCTGCTAAGACATATTCAATACCGAGCATACCAAGCACATTTGCTATTTCATGAGGATCTGTAATAATAGTTGTTGTTCCTGTTGGGATAACTGCTTTTGCAAAGTTACGTGGTGTGAGCATTGAGCTTTCTATATGTACATGAGAATCAATAAGTCCTGGTGAGAGAAATTTCCCTCTACCATCAACATATTCCTTAGCAAAGCATCGTGAATTCCCTTCATAGTCGACATCTGCAATATATCCACCATATATAAAGACTCTACCTGGGAGAATTTCTTTTGTAAAGACGTTAACTATCTGTACATTTTCTATACAGAGTGAACACTCTTCTTTCCCTAACGCTCGTGAGACAAGCTCCATTCGTTCTCTAGAATTCATCTATACCTCATATTTAATGGCTATATAATAAAATACTAATCACTACAAACTCTATTTACTAGATACCATAAGAAGCCCTCTTTTGTCCAACTTCTTCTCAGATTTATATGATAGTATGAGTAATAACTTGTAATATTTATATTTTTCATATATTGTTCTTGCGATATATCTCTTCTTGCAAATTTTACAAGAGCTATGTTATGATAAAAATAATCATGTGTATCGGAGTTATATATGCTAGATACTAATTTACTTGCTATTTTAGCGTGTCCAATATGTAAAAATTCTATTACACAAATTGAAGAAGGTATTGAGCACGCTTTATATTGTTCTGCTTGTGAATTATACTATCCTATATATAAAGGAATTCCTATATTACTCAAAAAAGAAGCTAGAACAAGAACACAATGGGAAGTATTCTTAGAAAAAGAAGCACTAGCTACTTATAAAGAAGATAGATAGATGCAAGAACAACGTATATATACTATTGGACATGGTATACGAGAGTATAGTGAATTCTTCTCTATACTTTCAAAATATGCTATTACTATTCTCATTGATGTGAGAGCTGTTCCATATAGTAGCTATGCTTCTCATTATAATAAAGAAGTGTTAGAAGAAGTAAGTCGTAAATATAATGTATCGTATCTCTATATGGGAGATACTCTTGGCTCACCAGCATTGCATAATGCACAAGATGCACATATACTTTATGAGAAACGTGCACAGGAAACATATTTTATACATGCAATAGATAGAATTATTAAGGGGATAAAAAAAGGATATAGTATTGTTATGATGTGTGCTGAATATGAAGCATACTCTTGCCATAGACATCTTCTTCTAGCCACAGCATTAGAAGAGAAAGGTATAACAGTATACCATATAATGAAAGATACTCGTCTTGTTCCTGCACATTCATACTCTTCTACTCAATACTCACTGATATAAATATGCTCATCATAGAGTATAGAAGAGTGCTCACAATACATTCCTCTTAAATATATGAACCTAGATATTCCTCTCTTGTTACTCTTCTCATCTGCTGATAGCCAGCATTATCCATCATATCTTGATCTTCAACAAAGATAGGATCATAGTAATCTAACTCCTCATCTTCATCAAACATATCATGTGTTTTATTTGTAGGAATATAAAGTGGCTCAAGAGGATTTTCTAAAAAGTAAAGAGCACGTTGTGTTTTCTCTATCAGAGTATTAGCAAATCTCACAGGCATGCCACACCCTTTAACAAGGTGAGTATAAATAGCATCGAGATTTTCTAACGTAATTACACCATGCAATGGAGGTAGACTTCGAGGATGATTACGCCAAAAGGTTGACGAAAGCACAAAAGAGCCATCATTATGTCTATATATTACAATCTGCCACCAATTAGGGGTAGTCGCTAAATCCTTATCATCCACTTCTACTAACTGCATACCTTCAAAGCAAAAATCTTCTTGCATACTTCTTGGTAGGGAAAATTGTTGCATAACACATATCCTTTAACTAACCATAACAAATAGTGTACTTATATATAGAGATATGTGATTTCTTTACTCTTATGAAAAAAGTACCTGCACATATTGAACTCTATACTCTTACTCAATAAGCAAATAGTACGCCAAAGCCATATTATATTTGTCTTAGAAGTATATTATTGATATATTTATCATTATTGGTATCAATATCATGTCTCAATTGATATAGAGATATGAGGTGTTATAGACCATATAAAGCAAGGATAGTATCCATTTCTTGAGTCAACCTTTGGTGTACAGCTGTACGTATAGAAGGTGTTGATGATGAGAATTGCTTTTTTCTTAATGTATAGACTCTTCGAATAAATTCCGTTGGTTCATTATATTCTGGTTGTAGTGCTTGTTGTATAATAGATGTTGCGCCTTGCACGCCATGGTGAATAGCTGTACTAAAAAGTACTTCTTGCATAGCTTGATTTTGTGGAATCTCTCCCTTAAAGCCTTCTGCTATTGGGATATAATAGTAATTGATTGCAAAATCTTGCTGTAATTGTGCAAATCGTTCTGGAGATTCATCTGCAATTTTTCTCCATACAGAAGGCATTGTACCTTCTACTGAACCTGTATTACTCTTGCCTGCATTATATAATTCATCTGCTATATCAGGTGCTTTTTGATATAGGTATCGTATGAATAAATCTACAGTACCTTGTCGAGAAGAAAATTGATACATACCATAGGAAGTTCCCCCAATACTATCATATCCTATAGCAGAAATCCCTTCTGTTCCAGATTCAAAGTGTCGACTCACCACCCCTAGATATTTAGATTCTTTCTCTTCATAGCTCGCTATAGAAGATGTACGTTTTTTTTTTCTATCTGTTCAATATCACCAGTTAAGAGATATTGACGCTCTGCATCTGTCAAAATATCATGCTCTACCATAGTCTCAAGATAGCCTGAATACATGTGAGTTCCTTGAAGCAACAATAAGAGAGAATCCGTCGCTTGTGTGATAGATGGCATTGAGCGAACAGCTTCGTTTGCGAGAAGTGTTTCAAATGATGTACTGACTTGAGAATGTTTTGCAGTACTTGTATATTCACCAATATCACTCTGTGTAAAAACATTTTCAACTTTCATATTCCCCTCTAAAATATAACCTATCCCATACCACTTAGGTGCTATAGCAACAGAAGCTATACAAATAATATTCCAATATCTATATACTATTGCTATTAGCTCTTTTCTCTTTATTCTACATTTTTATATTATGATACCAAAGAATACGGTAT
>CAMWXW010000039.1 GCA_947178315.1 uncultured Desulfovibrionaceae bacterium
GTCCAAGTCTTCGTCTTCTATCCTCTTCATATTCTGAATACGAACCTTCAAAAAATTCTACTGTAGAATCTCCTTCAAAGGCGAGAATATGTGTGGCTATTCTATCTAAAAACCATCTATCATGGCTTATAATAAGAGCACAACCTGCAAAGTTATCGATAGCTGACTCAAGAGCTTGTAATGTGTTTACATCAAGATCGTTTGTTGGCTCATCTAAGAGAAGTATATTTGCTCCCTCTTGAAGAAGACATGCAAGGTGAACACGATTACGTTCTCCACCTGAAAGCACATCTACTAATTTTTGCTGATCTGAACCTGTAAAATTAAAACGTGAACAATAGGCTCGTGCATGGATATCTTTTGTTCCAAGCTTTACCACTTCTTGTCCTCGACTAATGATATCAAAGACTGTTTTACCCGGTGTAAGAGAACTACGGGATTGATCGACAAATGCAAGCTTTACTGTTTCTCCAAGAGAAAGTGTCCCAGAATCAGGCTCTTCAATACCTGCTATTAGCTTAAAGAGTGTTGTTTTTCCTGCTCCATTAGGCCCGACGATACCAACAATAGCATTGGGAGGAAGAACAAAGGAAAGATTCTCAAATAATAACTTATCTCCCATAGATTTTGATATATTTGTTGCCTCTATAACTTTTTTACCAAGACGTGGTCCAGGGGGAATATAAATCTCTAAGTCATCTGCACGAGCTGCACTTTCATGTGAAAGCATAGCTTCATAGGAGTTTATACGAGCTTTACTCTTTGCATGTCTTCCTTTTGGAGACATCTGTATCCATTCAAGCTCTCTACGCAATGTCTTTTGTCGTTCCTGCTCAACTTTTTCTTCTTGAGCTAAACGAGCTTCTCGTTGCTGTAACCATGAAGAATAGTTACCTTTCCATGGAATACCACGACCTCTATCAAGCTCTAATATCCAACCGGCAACATTATCTAAGAAATATCTATCGTGTGTTACAGCAATAACCGTCCCTGGGAATGTGCTTAAATAACGCTCAAGCCATGCTACAGACTCTGCATCTAAATGGTTGGTTGGCTCATCTAACAACAAGATATCAGGATTTTGCAGGAGTAAACGACACAACGCAACCCTACGCTTCTCCCCACCGGAAATTTCACTGACTTGAGAATCTCCAGGAGGACATCGCAATGCAGACATAGCCATATCAAGTCGTGAATCGATATCCCATGCATTGTGTGCGTCCATTGCTTCTTGAACACGTGCTTGTTTTTCTATCAGAGAGTCCATCTCTTCTGGTGTCATTTCATTAGCAAATGCTTCATTTATTGCATTGAACTCAGCAATGAGATCCATCACCTCTCGAACACCATCTTCTACAACTTCACGAACAGTACGAACTTCATTTTGTAATGGTTCTTGCTCTAAATACCCTATTGTATATCCTGGTGAACATGATACTGTTCCATCAAATTCTGTATCTACACCAGCAAGTATTTTTAATAGTGAACTCTTCCCTGAACCATTGAGACCAAGAACTCCTATTTTTGCACCATAAAAATAGGATAATGAAATATCTTTTAATACCTCTTTTTGACCATGTCGTTTTGTTACGCGCGACATAGAATAGATTATTTTATCAATTGGTTCATTTGCCATATCTTTTCCCCCTATTCTATTTTACTACCTATCCTATTAAATCGAATTTTATTCCAAAATCCACCTTCTGCTCCACTTGCCCAAGACCAATAGATACGCCATGCTTTACCTACTATTGCCTCACGTTTTACAAAACCCCAATATCGAGAATCTTCTGAATTATCTCGATTATCACCAAGTACAAAATAGGAATCTTGTGGAACTACAATCGGACCAAATGTATCTGCTATGTACCGATTATCATATTCCGGATTTTCATAATGGACATAGGATTCTTCTACAGGCTCTCCATTTCTATAAAGAACTTTATTTTTTAGTTCTATTGTATCTCCAGGGAGTCCTATGATACGTTTGATATAATCTTTACTTGGGTCTTCTGGATAACGAAATACAGCGACATCTCCAAATTGAGGATCAGAAATTGGAATTAGAATTGAGTCTGTAAAAGGTACACGTATTCCATATAAAAATTTATTAACAAGAATATGATCTCCTATTTGGAGTGTCTGTAACATAGATGCAGAAGGAATACGATATGCCTGAACTATGAAGAGACGGATAACCATTGCAAGTGCAACTGCTATAACAAAAGCCTCTATATATTCTAAAACGATATTTTTTTGTAGTCGCATAAAAGATATTCCAATATATGAGATTTTACAACACGTGCTACATAAAGAAATAGCACAACATCAGATCTACTACATTATTATATAATTATAGTATAAAGTCAAGATTTCACATAGTATTGAATAGCTTATACTTACTCAATATTACTCTGCTTCTATCCATTTGTACAAAATTCTCTGATATAAGAACA
This sequence comes from uncultured Desulfovibrionaceae bacterium, assembly GCA_947178315.1. Taxonomy (GTDB): domain Bacteria; phylum Desulfobacterota; class Desulfovibrionia; order Desulfovibrionales; family Desulfovibrionaceae; genus CAMWXW01. The sequence goes on from CAMWXW010000039.1 coordinate 2,457, forward strand.
TAACTCTTCTAAGTGAGTCTCTCCAAAACGTTTAGGGTGTGTCATAGGTAACTCATCAATGCGTTTTTCTGATAAAATATATCTTACTTTATCCCCTCCCCCTGGTACACCCCATCTCGCTGGAGAGTGTCCTTTATTATAGGGGTAGCAAGCTATAATTTTTTTATTCAGTAAGCCTGCTATATGTGTCGGCCCTGACGAACTCCCTATAAAAATATCACATGCGTCTATCAATGCAACTAAGGTAGAGAGATCAGATGTATTCACAAAAAGAAGACATCTTTCTAATTCAGTGGGAAGAGAACGCATAATGCCTTCTCCTTTTTCTCTATCAAATTCACTCACTACAACAATAATAGCAACATGTGGGAAGCGTGCATGTATCGTCTGCAATATCGTTGGATAAAATGAATCTGCAATAACCTTACTTGAACCTTCTTTTATAGGAGAAAGAACTATGATTTTCTTACCACGTTCAAGAAATGGTTGTAATATATCCTGTACCATATCCTTCTTCTCTATTGAATATGGTATTGGTTGTTCTGGTAAAAAAGAGGACTCTATATTGATGCTAGAAGTGGATCGAATTCCTTTTATATAGTCAAGCATCTTTTGGGTTTCTGTACGCTCCTTAAAAGAAAAGGTTCGTATTCTATCAAAGAAGGAACGTTGTCTCCACATACCATATCTGTGTTGTATTGAGACACCTTCTACAGCTTTATAAAATATATCATCTTGTTTATTCAAAAGAATTGCATAGTCGACGTCTGTAAAAGGGAGGGCATCTGATGAGTCATACACTCTACATTCATCTACACAAGGTAGTAATGACGCTAATGAGTAGACAAGAGGACTCACTACAAGAACGATATGATGATTAGGAAGCTTTTCACGAACTGCATATATTGCTGGGATTGAACATATAAAATCGCCTATCCGATCTGTTCTATAGATAACACATAGTGCTTTCACGTAGACCGTCCTTCCTAAATAATACACAAATTTTATATTAAGAGAAATGAATTCAAAAGAAGTGTGGTACCGAGAACGGGACTTGAACCCACACGAGCATACGCTCACTACCCCCTCAAGATAGCGTGTCTACCAATTCCACCACCTCGGTATTCCATGTTTATAGGTATACCCTATTTTTACGAATAATGCAAGAAAGAAAGTGAAAAATATATTATTTTCTACAGTAATGCTCTAAGATAGCTCTTTAAGAATACTTAATATAACTCATCTCCTAAATTGACATCATAGAGAACAGGCTCTGATAATCCCTCATATAATAGCTGTGGTTTTTCTGTTTGTCTTTTTGCAGTATTAGGAAGACGGGTCGGTGCTTTTACAATGAGAGTTACTTTTTTCCTCTTACCATCTCTTTCAGTAATCATTCCTTCAAGAACGTAGCTCTCTCCAGGATTTACTTTATAAATAGTCCGTTGCTCGTATGTATTGGCATACGAAATAGTACTCATATATATCATCAAAATACTTGCTAGTATCAATATTCTACTTTTTTTCATACTCATTACCTTCTTACCTATATTCATGCTACCTTAATATATACTCTATAAATGTAGGTATCGAGAGAGCGTTTTTCAATATACAGGAATGTTTTTTGCTACATCTTATAGCTATTTTTATAAATAGAGCATTGTAATTACGTTACATTTTGTGTACAATGGTACTGTGTGATATATTCAAGAGCTATGTATACCACGTTCCCCGTTGTTCACATGCGTTTCGTGATACTCGCATAATTGTGTATAGATTTATCTTTTAATGCATCTATGTCTTTATACGCAACATATGCATATATTGTTCATTTATGTATAAATAGATGAATTATATTGACAATCTATGCTCTATTTTGGTACACTTTATATGTAATTATTACAGGAGTATCGTTAATGAAAAAGTTAATCGTATTCACCTTGCTTGCATTTGTTGGTTTTGTATCTACATACATACAAACTGCTATCAGTGCACCACAGCCTGCTGTTCCCACAGCACCTATAAAGATGGACTATACAACAAATCCTGCTAAAGTTGTTATGTTCTCTCACCAAGATCACAAAGATCTTCAATGCGTTGAGTGTCATCACCCTGTTAAACGAGATGGTGGGCAAGTCTCTTATAAAAAATGTAGCTCTTCTGGTTGTCATGACATCAAAGGAAGAAGCCAAGAGCCTTTAAGCTACTATCAAGTAATGCATAACAAAAATCCTTCTGAAGGATACTCAACTTGTATGTCTTGTCATACAGAAAATGCAAAGACTGCAAGCAAAGAAAAGAAAAAAGCTCTTGTTGCTTGTGTAGGTTCTGGTTGTCACGCTAAATAGCGTTTAGTATGTACCCCATTGTATATTTACTATGGGGTATCTTTATTTATCTTATTACCTTTTACTATGTGTAGAAATTATACGTGGAAGATTGTGAAGGCACTATGTCAAAAGAGATAGTATTAACAGAAGTAGTAGAACCTCCAAAGGATTTTTCTCAGCAACATGATGAATCCAAAAAAGATGTAGAGGATATACAAACATTACAAGAGTTACCAGATGAGCTTGATGTACTTTTTGATACATCAGAATCTTCACTCACTTCTCCTGCTGAAGAAACAGACATTGATGCTTTGATACAAGATACATTAAGTGATGATACTCCTTTAGAAACCACATCCCTTTTCGAAGATACTCCTAATACTACTCTTCCGGAAACAATATCAGAAGAGAGTATACAATCTTCTGAAGAACATGAAACAACAAAAAGTGCTCTCGATAAATTAGATAATTTAGATGCTATGATTGACACGATGATGTCTGCACCTTCTACAGTTGAATCAACTCTTGTTGAAAAAATAGAAGCTCTTGATCAACGGATTGCTGTTTTAGAAAGTTCTCCAGCAGAGCTAAAAGGTGAGTTCTCATTACAAGATGTTTACGAACGAACTATACATTTAGAAGGACAGTTTTCTATTCTACAGACTACTATTAGTGAAATTCAAGATCATCTCCAAGCTTTACTCTCTCTCCCTAAAAAAGTGAATGATATTGAAAAACAAATAGAGCCTCTTCTTATATCTCCACCTTCCCCTGAAGAACATGTATCTGCTATAGAGCAAATAGAACAGAGAATAGAGAAATTTGAATCTTCAATTGGAGAGATGCAACAATCGCTTGATTCCTTCCACTCAATACAAAATCGACTCGATACTTTTGAGTCACAACTTTCTTCTTCTTTAGAAAAAGAAGCTTCCTCTTCTCAATTTGAAAACACTATTCTAGGAAAACTAGAGCAACTTGAACACACTGTTGATAGCATACTTGAAAAACAACGTACAATTGAAGAGTCTACTTCTATACAAGCTATTCATGAAGCTCTTTTACCAAGTATAGAAAAAGAAGCTATTCTTGCTGCGTCTCGGATTATTAAAGAGGAATTACAAACCATATTGACGTGGAAATAACTTGTATATATAAATTTTTCTGCTCTATCTTGACTTTCTTTTTATGCAATGTATACTTACTATGTTGATG
>CAMWXW010000040.1 GCA_947178315.1 uncultured Desulfovibrionaceae bacterium
GCTAAAAATACTCCATAAGAAGATATCTCTAGGAAGTATTGTATAGCGTGATAGGGAGAGGTGATGGCTCGTATAACTATAGAGGATTGTTTAGAAAAAGTGCCTAATCGTTTCTTACTTGTGCAGACTGTTATTAAACGAGTAAAGCAATATAGAGATGGCTATGAGCCTCTTATTCATTCGAAGAATAAAGAGATTGTAACTGCTCTTAGAGAAATTGCAGATGGTGTTGTGCGTCCAGAAGAAGAAAAAAAAGAGCATGGAGAATAGTCATCTATGGCAAAGGATTATTATGCAGTTCTTGGTATAGATCGTTCTGCTACTCAAGAAGAAATAAAAAAAGCATACAGAAAAATAGCTTTTGAAAATCACCCAGATAAAAATCCTAATAATAAAGAAGCAGAGGCTAGATTCAAAGAAGCATCAGAAGCCTACGATATTTTACGAGATCCAGCAAAGCGTGAAAACTACGATAGATATGGTACTGCAGATACTATGGGTGGTGCTGGCTTTGGTAGTGCAGAAGACATTTTCTCTCACTTTGGAGATATTTTTGGAAGTATTTTTGGTGGCTTTGGTAATGTGAATCCCAATGCTCCTCAGCGTGGTGCTGACTTACGGTATAATCTTGCGATTACATTAGAACAAGCATTTACTGGAGATACTGTTACTATCAAAATTCCTACTACAGAGAATTGTTCTGAGTGTGAAGGTTCAGGCTGTGCAAAAGGTGGTAAGAGAACGAGATGCTCCTATTGTGATGGTACTGGAGAAGTCATACAAAAGCAAGGTTTCTTTCGTGTTTCCACACCATGTGTTGCATGTAGAGGCACTGGAGAGACTGTAGATAAACCATGTCCTAAGTGTAAAGCTACTGGTCTGACTGAGACTATGAAAACTCTTTCACTTACAATTCCAAAAGGTGTAGAAACAGGTGTGCGTTTACGTATGGAAGGTGAGGGGGAAAAAGGGACACATAATGCACCTTCTGGTGATTTATATGTTATTCTTTCTGTAAAGCAAGATTCTCGTTATATACGTAAAGAAGAAGATTTACTTATTGTTGAGCATATCTCTTTTATTGATGCTATCTTGGGAGCAAAAAAAACAATCCAAACACTCCATGGAGAAAAAGAGATTACCATTGCAAAAGGGACACAAAATGATGATACCTTTGTTATTAAAGGTGCTGGTATGCCTTTTTTGCGTAATCCGACTAAATATGGTAACCTCATTGTTCAATATAAAGTGGATATTCCAAAACATATCTCTGCAGAACAAGAAAAGTTATTGACTCAATATAAAGAGCTTGATGCTGAAAAACCGTTACAAAAACTAAAAAATGTTGGAAAAAAAATAGGTAAAGCAATGGGACTTACGGAGTAGTGATGGAAAAGGTATTTTCTCATATTGCAGAAGATGGTACTGTAACGATGGTAAATATGAATGAGAAAACTCCTTCTCATCGTATTGCAATTGCAGAGAGTATCGTCTATTTTAATGAGAAAACCTTTCACATGCTTGAAGAAAATGCATTACCTAAGGGTGATGTTCTCACAACAGCAAAGATTGCTGGTATAATGGCAGCAAAACAAAGTTCTACACTTATTCCTATGTGTCATCCTTTAGCTCTCACCTATATTGATATCCGTTTTACAAAACTCTCCTCCTCATATTCACTTGTTCTTGAGTCTGAGGTTCATACCTATGGGGTTACGGGTGTTGAGATTGAGGCGCTTGTTGCTGTTCAAATTGCATCTATAACAGTATATGATATGTGTAAAGCTGTTCAGAAAGATATACAGATTGGAGATTGTAAATTACTCTATAAATCTGGTGGGAAGAGTGGGGAATATAGGTATTCACGATGACACAAAATACATTTGATATCATAGCAGAAGCACAAAGAGTACGTGATGTTACACGAGATGCTCTTGATACTCTTATTTTTGATGATGTTTTTATCCGTGTAGTTGAACATATAAGTAAACTTCAAGGTTCACTCTTTTTTCTTGGTGTTGGAAAATCTGGTATTATTGGAAAAAAGCTTGCAGCAACATTTGCGTCTTTAGGATTTCCAGCATTTTTTATACACCCAACAGAAGCCTTACATGGTGATATGGGACGTATTTCTCCTCATGATACAGTCATTGCTCTTTCATATTCAGGTTCAACAGCAGAATTGCTTGAGGCATTACAATCAATTGAGAAACGAGATATTACTCTTATAGTTATTACAGGGAATCCTTCCTCACCTCTTGCACAACGGGCTATGTATGCACTTATCGCTAGTGTTCCTAGTGAGGCATGTCCGTGGAATATTGTCCCTACGACATCGCTTATTGCTACTATGATTATTGGTGATGCATTAGCTCTCTGTGCTGTACAGGTGAAAAAACTCACAAAAGAGCATTTTGCTAGAAATCACCCAAAAGGAGCATTGGGAGCTTTACTTTATAATATGGTAGAGCAAATTATGCAAAAAGATGAACTCCCTCTTGTTTTTCATTCATCAAATTTGAAAGAAGCTTTGCATGTATTGCATACACATAATGATGGAGCAGTTTTTATTGTCGATGAAGATAAAAAAATAGAAGGTGTCTTGACTGATGGTGATATACGTCGCTTGATAATCAATAACTCTCTTGACCTAGAGGAATCTATTACTCATTATATGAATCCGAATCCGAAAGTAGGTGGACTTACAATGACAACAGCAGAGCTTCTCGATATTATGGAGCGTAATGCAATTACTGTATTGCCGATTGTAGATAATGATAATGTTCTACAGGGTATTTTACACATTCATGATATTCTAGGTAGAGGTGCTATTCCATTCCACTAAGGGGATAGAGGTATGAAGACACATACAAAAGTTGGTTTATTTTGTATAGGGATTGCCCTTATTGCTCTTATATATATAGATTATACAACGAATATAATCTCTGAGCGTTGGCGAATTCTTTTACATGGTGAATCAGTATCTCTTGAAACACCACAAGAACCTTGGCTTCAGCCTACATCTGCCCCTATAGTGTACCTAGAAGCTACTCCAGCGAGATATATAGTACTTCCTATGCAGGAATTTATACAACACCATGTTGTTCTTTTTCTTTATCCCGTAGGAGATACCATGATTCGCTTTTTTGTCATTAAGGAAGGCATAAAAGAAAAGACAAAGTATAGAGCTGTTGCAGATGCATGTGAACTCTGTTTTATGAATAATCAAGGTTTTGAGTATAAGGATTCCTATTTTGTCTGTCGAGATTGTGGTATGTCGTACCATAGTCAAAGAGTAGGTATAGCTTCTGGAGGTTGTAATCCTATTCCTCTTCCTCTTGTGTATATCAATGATAGACTTGAGATCTCAAAAGACGCTCTTGCAAAAGTTGCTAAAATGTTCTAGAGTAAAAATCTATGAAATATATTGTGCGTAGTTTATGGATTATATCTGTTCTTTGTATATACACAGTCCCAGCACATGCAGAATTATTGGCTGTTGATCAATATCTTTCTGTTAAGCTTGGATATAGTGGAATTATTGCTGACCCTGTTAAAATAAAAGGAACTCTCATTTCTCCTCAAGAAGGATATAAGAAAACAGGCTATATCTCTACGCCTAATCTTGCACTTTCTGTCGGGACGTATTATGCGACTGAATATGTTGCAGTTCGTGGTGAAACAGAGTATGCAGTACGTTTTAGTGCAGGAACAAAGGTTTCTTCAATTCCTACTAGTAATGGAGCATCTAGTTTAACTCTTACAAATACTGTACAGACTATTTTACTTAACCTTTTTTTAGACTTCAATACACGTACATTTTTTGTTCCCTATATTGGAGCTGGTATTGGAGCTAGCTTTGTAGATGTAAAATACTCTATAGATAATAGTTCAGCAAAGAAGTTCTATATTGATTTCTCATGGCAAGTTAATATTGGGGCTGCGTTTTATATTGTTCCTTCACTTGCTATTGATATTCAGACTAGATATTCTAATTTTGGAGAACCACGTTTAGGCTCTGGGAATCCTACTCGTATGATCTATACTGCACAGGGCGTTGATGTCTTTATTGGCATACGTTATACTCTGTAAGACTATATCTATACCTAAGCAATAGAGTAATGTATTTTTATATATTATTGTGGCATAGTGAGGAATTGTTCAATAATGGAATCGAGAACAAGTCCTCCTTTTGATGTAACACGAATAGATGAAGAGTCGTATGTTATGAGAGAGTTCATACAAAGTTGTTCTATTTGTTTTTTATAATACTCTTCAAAGGGAATCGGAAGATATGAATTAAGTGTATTGAGAGAGATTCCTTTACTTTGTCGTAATCCTAAAAAAAGCAATTCAGTGTATATTATTTCTTTTGTTCTTTCTTCTCTATTAGGAAGCGGTACATGCTTGTTACAACATTCTGAAATACGAGTTGACCATGCTTGTATAGAAGAGGGATGTGTATATCGTGATGCAATAGTATATGAAGATGCAGAAGGACCATATCCGTAATATGGTATATCGTTCCAGTAGCCAAGATTATGTTTACACTCATATCCTTCTTGTGCAAAGTTAGATATCTCATATTGTATATATCCGTGTCTTGTGAGTAGTTCTTTTCCAGCAAGATACATCTCACAGAGTTCTTCTTCGGAAGGAAGAAGAGTATGGAGTTTGTATTGTTTAGCAAGAAGGGTATTTTCTTCTATGGTGAGTAGATAACATGAGAGATGTTCTACTCCAAGTGAGAGTGCAGAGCGTAGTTCATATAACCACTGTTCTGTTGTCTGATTACAATGTCCCCATATCATATCGAGAGAGAGATTACGAAATCCTACATGACGCAAAATATCAATTGCTTCATATATACGCTCTACAGAGTGTATACGTTGTAGCAATGTAAGTGTTTCTGGAATAAAGCTTTGACACCCTATACTTACTCTATTGATGCCAGCATTATACCAAATTTCTGCTTTTTCTTGTGTTATTGATTCAGGATTTGCTTCTATTGTTATCTCTATATCATGAGAAAAAGGATAAGTGCGAGCTATTTGTGTAAGTACGTGAGCAATATATTCTGCAGAAATAAATGAAGGAGTGCCTCCACCAAAGAAAATACTACGTATTGGCGTATCAATAGAGCCATGTAAGAGAGAGGTATATTCAATTTCTCGTAGTAGTGTTGTTGAGTATTGTTCCAATGCTTCTGTTGACGTTGTAGAATAAAATGCACAATATGAACAGTGTGAAGCACAAAATGGAACATGAATATAAAGCATCATAATAAGAGTCTCTTTGTGTATTACAAATTTTTATATTGAGAGAGAATACAAGAATGAAAACTAATGTGGTGGAGAATGTACAACATAGGAGGAGAGATATCAGTAAGGAGAATCCTACTATGTGTACGTGATAGAGTGTTATAACAATTTTTCTAATTTTTTATGATATCGTTCATTTTCGCTATATACGCAACCACAATACGATTGTCTGTAGAACTCTTCCTCAATAGCACGTTCTATACCTTCTTTCCAAAGTGGGCGAAAGTCTTTATAGAGAAATGGTGTCTGTGCATTTTCTACACTTGTGCCTACTTGTGCAAGTAATTCATGGAGCTGTTTTGTTGAATACAGTAGACTTGTAGAAAAGTAATCAAAGCCATGCTCTTCTGCCAATTTTTGTGTATATGAAAGTCGTTGAGTATAACATAGTTTACATCTAGCACCATATTGTGGGGTATCTGAAACCATAGCAAGCCAATCTGTAAGATTATAGCCATCATCTGCCCATAGTACAGGGAGATCGGCTTTTTCAGCAAGCTGTTTCATTGAATCTCTCCGAGCAAGATATTCTCGTAAGGGGTGGATATTAGGATTAAAAAATACGCCAGTAACTTCATAGCCTTCTTCGCGTAAGGACTGACAAGCTTGAGTACCCGCATAGTCA
>CAMWXW010000041.1 GCA_947178315.1 uncultured Desulfovibrionaceae bacterium
CTATAGAAGATACATTCTTGAGCTATCAAGCTATATTTTTCTACCCTCTACAATATAATATATATGTAATACAATAATTATGATGTTGTATATAGATTCATAAGAGCTCTATGCTTTTATATTTTTATCAGATTATTTTCTTTGTATCACTTTTTCTTTCTAAGATATATCGATAGCTGATGCATAACCATGCTATTTCTTATCGATAGGCATACCTATTGTATATCGTATACTATATACGAATTATAGTACATTCTGTTACTTCTCTAGCATACATAAAGAATCATAGACCTATTATACAAAAATAGAGTTACTAATCATACGGTATATTTACTATTAATATTTTATTTCTTTACTTCATTTCTCTATTTTAGTATATACTAATTAGTAACAGCTTGTTATATCAATGAAGGAGTATCATCTATGAATACTATGCCTCGCATCTTCATCGCATTATTTCTTGTCATTTTCTGTACAATATCAATGTATACTTTTGCCGAAGCAAAACGAATTGGTGGAGGTCGATCTATAGGTAATTCATCTAGCACAAGTCGTTCTTTTTCTGCTATGAAACAACGTACACCACAAAAACAACAAAAAGAAACCAATACTCGCTCTAACTTTGGGGGAATGGGTGGATTACTTACAGGACTTCTCGCTGGAAGTCTCCTTGGCTCTTTTCTTGGTGGAGGAGCGTTTTCTGCCTTTAGTTTTCTTGATATACTAGTAGGAGGACTCCTCATTTTCTTTCTCTACAAGCTTATCACTGGAACAAGGGAAAACTCACATCAATATGCAACAATCAATCATTCTGGTACAGCATCTCTATATGAAGAAAATAACGCAACAGTAGAAACCGAAACACAACAAAGTACATTTTCTGCACACGATGGAGGAATAGAAAACTTTGATGCTGAAGATTTCCTCAAAGGTGCAAAAATATTATTTAATAGAATGCAAGAATCATGGGCTTCACGAGATTTAGAAGATATCAAACGATTTACAACTAAAAATATTTTTGAAGATATCACTCGACAAGTTGAGGAAGATCCTACGCCTTCTCCTGTTACTGTGATTCATCTTCAAGCTGAAGTCACTGGAACACAAGTCCTACAAGATGAAGAGTGTGCTGATGTTCTTTTTAATGCAACACTAAAAGAAGAAGAACAGCAAGAAAATACTACTCTTTCTGAAATCTGGCGCTTTTCACGTACAAAAGAGAAGAATGCTTCTTGGAAATTAGATGGTATCACACAAGTACAGATGTAACACAATAAAGGGGCAACTATGAAAATAAGCCATAGTATGTGGAAAGATAATGAACATATATATGAAAAAATAGTTGCTCACCCTTTTAATCAACAACTCATAGAGGGAACACTCGACACTGAAATTTTTGCATACTATATTGAACAAGATTCTCTTTATCTCCATGCTTTTTCTAAAGCCCTTGCTCTCATTGCAACAAAAATAGATGGTATAGAAGATTACATACATATTCTTAATAATGCACTTAATACGACAGAACTTGAACGCAATGTAGTTCATAATCATTTTAGAAAAAAGTTTAATATTCAAAACTCAACTAGAATAACAACTGCAACACTTGGATATATTCATCATTTACTTGCTACTGCACATCAAAAACCTTTTGAAGTAGGTCTTGCTAGTATTCTCCCTTGTTTTTGGATATATCATGAACTCGGACTCTATACTGCACCACGTATTACTCAAGATAATACATACAAGACATGGGTAGATACATACTCTGGTCCAGAGCTACATGATGCTGTTCATACACTTATCGATATGCTAGATTATTATGCAGAAAACACAACTATTGCTATACGAGATAATATGAAACATATTTTTTCACAATCTTGTATCTGGGAATACCGCTTTTGGGATTGTGTATATAAATTAGAACAATTTTCAGATATCTAGGATATATCTTTCTTCCATTATATAAGATAAAGAAGAGTATAGAGATACGAATTACTCACATTATGAAAATAATGTTGGATTGCTTTGCCATCTCTCTACGGTATGAATTTCTTCTTCTGACAAGATATCTAGAGAACGTGCTTGTTGCAATAATATAGGTAAATCACACAACGAATGGTGTTCTATACCTCTCAATACAGAGATAGTAACAGAAAGTCCGTAAGAAAATATAGAAAATACAGCAACAGATTTTGCTCCTGATTCAACTAATGCTCGTGAAGCAGTAGCAACACTTCCACCTGTAGAAATGAGATCTTCTATAAGAGCAACATGCTTTCCATCTACATCACACCCTTCAACTTGTTTTCCTTTTCCATGTGATTTGGGGGCAGAGCGAACATAACACATTGGGAGACGTTTTTTATCTGCAACAAATGATGCCCAAGGAATACCTGCTGTTGCTGTACCAGCTATAACATCAAAAAGAGAGTCTTGAATACTCTCAACAAAACAACTCACTACATACTCACGCTCTCCAGGGTGAGCCAACAATATTCTATTATCACAATAAATAGGACTTTGTATTCCAGAAGCAAACGTAAAATATCCATTTTTACTAAACTGAACTGCTTTTGTTTCTAATAAAATACTTGCTATACGTTCGTTCATCATTACCACCTATTTCATAATATCAGTCTCATACACTTATTACAGTATAATCATTATATTGAATTTATCAATAACAATATACTCAAAAATATATCATACTCTTGACTATCTTTTTCTCAAATTTTCTCTATTTCCTATGTCGCTTTGCTTGCTCTACTTCTTTCAAAATATCCTTTACAGCATCACGTGGAGAATATGCTTCTGTTATAGGTCTTCCCATAACAAGATAATCTGCACCATTTTCTATAGCTTCTGATGGAGTTACTATACGTTTTTGATCCTGTTGTGCCGAGCCACTTGGACGTATACCAGGACACACTGTAATACAAGATGTCCCAACAGCTTGTTTAATTGCTGCAACTTCATGAGCTGAACAGACAACACCTTTTGCACCAGCATTACACGCATATCTAGCTAATGCTACTGCACTCTCATGAACGTTCGGAAGAGGAAATACTTCTTGCCACTCCTCTGTTGTAAAGGAAGTGAGTACTGTTACAGCAATAGGAAGAACTGATGAATTGCGAGAAGCATGTACACTTGCACGAATCATATTTGCACCGCCTGAGGCATGCAACGTATAGAGCATGACATTAGGATATGATATAATATTGAGTGTTGCTTCTTTGACAGTATTAGGAATATCATGAAGCTTAAGATCTAAAAAGACTCCTTTTTGCTCTTGATGAAGAAAGGCAAGAATCTCTTTCCCCGATTGTAAAAAGAGTTCTAATCCAACCTTATACATAGAGATTAAATCACCAAGTTCATGAACTATTTCTTTCGCTTCCCCTAAGTCCATATCCAATGCGACTATGATATCGGAATGTTTTTCTTTCATCTATATCACCTGTACCCCTTGTATCCAATGTGCAGTCACTTTACCGTGCATCGTTCTCCCTATAAATGGAGTATTCTTACCTAGAGAGTGCATATTCTCTGGTGTAAGCTCCCATGTTATATCTGGATCGAAAAGAAAGAAGTCTGCAGGTGAACCTTCTTCAAATGTTGTATATGGTAGATTAAAACGACTATGTGGTGCTACACACCATAGTCTGTAGATATCACTCTCCTCTATCACTCCTTCTTTTACAAGCTCCCATGTGAGTGAAAGCGCTGTATCTAAACCTGAAATACCAAATGGAGCGAGATCGAGTGGCTGTTCTTTTTCATACATAGTATGTGGTGCATGATCAGTAGCTAACATATCTATAACACCACTTCGTATTGCATCACGTAGAGCTTCTCTATCTTTTGCTGTACGAAGTGGAGGATTCACCTTTGCAAGAGTATTGTAGCCTTCTGTTATCGTATCATCAAGAAAGAGATAATGTGGACACGTCTCTGCTGTGATGAGACTACCACGTTTTTTTGCATCTTCAATAAGCTGAACCGAGCGATGAGAAGAGATATGAGCAAGATGTATCGGGATTTGTAAATAATCAGAGAGAAGAATAGCTCGTGCAACATGTATCGACTCACTGATATCAGGATCACCTTGAACACCGAGTAAAGAACTCATCACACCCTCATTGATTGGACGGATACGTTCAAATGTTGGATCTTCACAATGCTCTATAATCAAAGCACCTACTCCATAGGCATATTCCATACAATTTCTAAGCATTGCTGATGAATTCACTGCACTTCCATCATTAGAGAATGCAACACAACCTGCTTTACGCAATGCTTTCATATCACTCATTTCTTTGCCTTCTAAGCCAATTGTTGTCGCACCTATAGGATATAAATACGGACCATGAGGATAGGCTTCTTTTGCCTTTTCAAGCATATATCGTGTCACTAACACAGAATCATTGACGGGCTTTGTATTTGCCATACACATAATACCAGAGAAGCCTCCATGCACTGCAGCTTTTAATGCTGTTGCAATTGTCTCTTTATGTGTATATCCCGGCTCTCGTGTATGTGTATGGACATCTAAAAAGCTTGCAAATACTTTTTTCCCTTTTGCATCGAATGCCCCAGAAGGAAGTTCTCCACAAGGCTCTATTTTTTGAATTACTCCATCATGAACATATATTGTTACTCTATCACCATTAAGCATAGCATTATATACAATTAGATCCATACCTCTCCTTTTATCACCACTTCTTATTTATATACTCTCTCCCTCTTATCAATAGAGTACTTTTGCATGGGGAACACAAAATAAATAGAGTAATGCCATACGAACAGCAACTCCTGCCTCTACTTGCTCTTCTATTCTACTTTCTACTGCATTTCCTAGTATATTAGATGCTATATCTATATTGGGATTTACAGGTCCTGGGTGTAATAACAGAACGTGTGGATTCGCACACTCCAATACGTCCCGAGTTATACAATAGCATGAAGGATATTCTTTTGGAATCAAGCCTCCTGCTTGTCGCTCTCTTTGAAGACGAAGTGCCATGATTGCATCAACACCTTCCACACTTTTTAGAATATCTGTATACACTTCGACACCATGAAATGTACCTTGTACAAAGGAGAGCGTACGTGGGGCACAAATACGCACATGAATACCTAACTTTTGTAAGAGGTGGATATTAGAACGAGCTACTCTACTATGTTTTACGTCTCCTACAATAGTGATTGTCTTTCCTTTATATTCTCCTTTCCATGCTTGATGCAAAATAAAGAGATCAAGAAGCGCCTGTGTTGGGTGAGCATGCCAACCATCACCGGCATTGATTATTGGAACATCTGCAAATGAAGAACAATATTGGGCAGCTCCACTATATTGAGAGCGTATCACACACGCATCAGGACGCATTGCCATAAGTGTACGCATTGTATCACTCAAGGTTTCTCCTTTTTCCATACTAGAACCGGCTGATTGAAGAAAATGAGTTGTTGCTCCTAATCGCTGTGCTGCTATTTCAAAAGAAAGTCGTGTTCGTGTACTATTTTCAGAGAAGAACAGAATTATATTTTTACCCTGTAATAAAGAGTATCCTTTGTGTCCTGCTCTATTATTTACAAAAAAGTATTTTGCAAGAGTAATTATGGTATCAATATCTCCTATAGAAAGGGAAGAGACATCGAATAAATGTTTGTGTTTCCAATGAATTGACGTCATATATACCTCACTGCTCTATTCATCATCTTAGCCAACTCGATATACAATCCTCACTATACGTTTCTTAAGTTATATGTCATATTTTACCATACTTGTAAAGCTATTTTCTATCTAAATGACTCGATATACAGCAATAAAAAATCTGTATAAATATAACGTCTTGTTTTGTTTTATCTTTTCTTCCTCAACTGGTATAT
>CAMWXW010000042.1 GCA_947178315.1 uncultured Desulfovibrionaceae bacterium
ATATTGTTCTATATATTGAAACATCATACCTCCTAGAAACATGTGTGAGCTTAAAAAAAAAAGCAAATACACAAATGGGAAATCCCACTCTCTAAAAAGGTACTCATTGTGGTGTTATAGTAAGAATATACTACAACTGAATGAGGAAGAGAACCCTATGGTTCTATTATATGAATTGTATAGGTGTTGTCAAGAGAGGAGCTATATTCTTTTTCTACACTGGCTACTATGTTTTGTAATACATTGATTTTCTTGAATAGAACTCTATATAAAAGAAGATTAAAAGGTAGATAGAAGTAAGAACTTGTATCTATACATGTTGTATGTTTATTAAAACGTTCTTACTCTAGTCTGTATTCTTTATATTTCTAATGTGATAGCGACAGGACAATGATCTGAACCATAAATATCATTTGCAATCCACGCATTTTTTAAGTTGGGGAGAAGTTCTTCAGAGATAAAGATATAATCTATACGCCACCCAACATTGCGTTCTCTTGCTCTTGTTTTATAAGACCACCAAGAATATTTTTCTGGGGTATCTGGATTAAAATGTCGGAATGTATCAATATATCCTTCGGCAATAAAAGAGTCAATCCATGCACGTTCTTCGGGAAGAAATCCTGATTCGTTCATATTTTGCTTGGGGTGAGTGAGATCGATTTCTTGATGTGCTGTATTGTAATCACCAACAGCAATAACAGGTTTTGTTGCACGTAGTTCTTGAGCATATTTTAGGAAAGCATCGTAATAGCCCATTTTATATGCAAGTCGCTCTTCTCCATTTTGTCCATTTGGAAAATAGCAGTTGAGGAAGTGAAAATGCTCATATTCTACATGAATGAGTCTTCCTTCATGTGAAAATTCTTCTTGGGGTAATTCATACGTATGATTGATGTAATCGAGTGAGCTAAAAACAGCAACACCAGAATATCCTTGATTCCCCTTACACGATAACCAAAGAGAGTGCTTCCATACATCTTGAGAAGGTTGTTGTGCTTCTTTAAGTGAGCTATGAGCAACACGGGCTTCTTGAATTGCTATGATATCTGCACGAGAGGTATTTTCTAATAACCATTTTCCTTCGGGCTTTTTAATAATAGCTCGGTATCCATTGACATTCCAAGAATATATATCTAATAACACGGTATTTCCTTTCTATTTGAAAAATGAAGAAAAAAGAACTTTTCTTTATGATAAAAGAGTGATATACTGTACAAAATAAGACATGAAGTAGATGGGGCGAATGATGGGGCTCGAACCCACGACCACTTGAGCCACAACCAAGTGCTCTGCCAACTGAGCTACATTCGCCACTATGTTTAGATATATATCACATAGCATATCAAGAGTCAAGTTTTTTGTAAGGATAGAGAATGAAAAAAATTGTCATACATGGAGGAACTCCTTTACATGGAGTAACTTCAATCAACGGTTCTAAAAATGCTGCACTACCTATTCTATTTGCTACTTTTCTACTCGATGCTCCTGTTACTCTTTATAATGTACCTAATTTGCAAGATTGTTCTACAACATTTGATTTATTACGTATATTAGGTTCTTCTGTAGAGAGTACACCAGATGAACATAAAGTCTATATTGTTCCACATATTACACAGTATGAAGCTCCATATAATCTTGTAAAAACAATGCGTGCATCAATATTATCTCTTGGGCCTCTTTTAGCTAAAGTTGGAAAGGCACAAGTTGCATTACCAGGAGGGTGTGCTATTGGAGCTCGTCCTGTCGCTCTTCACCTTGAAGCATTACAAAAGATGGGAGCTAATTATAAGATTGAAGAGGGATACATAGTTGCAGAATGTACAAAACTCCATGGAGCTTCTATTCATTTTTCATTCCCAACAGTTGGAGGGACAGAAAATATCTTGATGGCTGCTACTATAGCAGATGGAGAAACTGTGATTCATAATGCTGCACGAGAGCCAGAGGTTGTTGATCTTGCAGAATTTCTTATTAAAGCCGGTGCAAAAATTGAAGGTCATGGAACAGATACTATATATATTCAAGGAGTAGATTCTCTTACACTCGATAATTATACCATTATGCCTGATAGAATAGAGGCAGGAACATTTATGGTAGCTGCTATTATTACTGATGGAGAAATTACAATAGAGCAGTGTCCATTAGATACACTTGGTGCAGTTGTTGAGGTATTGGAATATATAGGTGGGGAGATTGAAGAGCTTGATACGGGAGTTGTGAGAGTAAAACGAAAAAGTCCTCTTATGTCTGTTCATGTAGAGACATTGCCATATCCAGAATTTCCAACAGATATGCAGGCACAAATCATGGCATTACTTTGTATTGCGCAGGGGAGAAGTACTATAAGTGAAACTATTTTTGAAAATAGATTTATGCACGTTCAAGAATTAGCTCGTATGGGTGCAAATATCGAGATATCAGGACATAAAGCTATTATTCGAGGAGTGGAGCAATTAAAAGGAGCACCTGTTATGGCATCTGACTTAAGAGCGAGTGCATCACTTGTCCTTGCTGGGCTTGTTGCAGATGGTGTAACAGAAATCGAGCGCATTTATCATCTTGATAGAGGGTATGAATCACTTGAAGCTAAGTTGCGTTCATTGGGAGCAGTGATAGAACGTGTTGTTAATTAACTATGTATTGTATACTGTTTTACAAGTATACCTATAATAGCCCATAAGATAACACCTAGAGATGTCACATATGGTACTAATGAGATAAGTCGTTCTTTGTCTTTCCATGTTGTATTTTTGTTTACTAGTATATCTTCTTGTGATGAGTGGAGAGGAATACTCACTAATAGTATTGTCAGTATAGTAAAGAAGAATAAGGTTATACCACCTACGATATATCCTTGAATACTACATGCAACGCATAACCATGTTGTATATGTTACATATCCTTTGTAAAAGTATATCATGCGTAATGACATAATCAGGAGTATGAAATATGAAGTTATGATGTACTCATTACAAAAAAGGATAATCCATAAGGCATTGAGTATATATTCAAGTGTACTAATACTACGCTTATTCCATATAAAGTCATATATCCATTGAAAAAAGATGAGGAACCAGATTGAAAAGGTAAAGGGTGCAGGAGTAAGAGGAGTAGGATAGAGTGCAGAGATATCTCCAATAGTGTGAGAAAAGAGAGTTGTGCTTGCACCTAACATATTGATGACTAAACAGACACACATTGCTATACCTTGTATGAGATATGTCTTTCTTGTCGTAGACTTTTGAGTCATTACTCTTCCCCTTTGGAGATTTGTTCAATATTCTGCTCTGTTGTATTATATATAGAATTGGAAAGAGTTCCTCCAAGGCTCATTGACATTGCTTTAGATTGTATTTCAATGAGAGATACCGGACTTACTTTATCTGTGGCTATTTCCCGTGATGTTTGCTCATAATAGGGAGCTTCTCTTACATGAGTTTCTTCTAAAGATGGCTTACTAGAAAGGACACTATCGATAGAATATCCTGAATGACGCATAACATGAGGTCTATCTATTCCCATGAAAGAACGTAAAATAGCATCACCAGTCATACGTTCTTTTTCTGTTGTTGGTACTTGAACACCTTTGTAGTTATTCCATCTGCTTTCTGCTACGTACGCCTCACTTCCTCGAATTCGCACTTGATTGCTTATTTGTCTGTTCATTGTGTACTTTGAATCATAATCAAGTGCATTACCGTATGTTCGTTTAGGCAATGTACTTGTATTTTGAACAGGAATAACATAAGGTTCGGCATATTGTCCTGCACGTATTCCAGAAGGGCTTGGCTGTTGAACCCAAAATTTAGGTTCTTGAATTTTTTCTACAGGAAGAGGTGGAAGTTCTCGTGCTGGGACTTCTCCATAGGTACGTCCCTCTGTTTGACTATCTAAGATGAGAGCTTCAAATCTTTGTTTTGGGGTTTCACCTAATGCATTGACTCTTGTACTTGCTTCTCTGTATGATATAGCTGTATGATATTCTTCTGCTATTAGCTGTGCAACCTCTGCTTTAGTTGCATATTGTCCAACACTATACAATATATTTTGCATTCTTTCTCCATATCTCGTATTTTGCACAACGCTATTTAATCATAAGAATTACAATATACACGAGTTGGGATAGAGTCTTGTTTTACTAGATATATCGTCCTTATGTGTGCAAACTATATAGATAATATCGTAGAGGGGTATATATTTTGCTTATAAGTAGAGATTATTACGAGGAAGGGAACAAATGGATACAGTGCTTGATGAAAAATATGCTCCACTTTTGTTACATGTTGGTTTTGCTATCCTAGATATAGGTCTTGTAAGAGATGCAAGTACTATCTTTTATGCCTCAAGGCTAGTATGGCCAGAGAGAATAGGACCAGTGATAGGGCAAGTGATGACATGTTTACACGTGGGTATGACTGATATGGCAATAGGGTTACTCGAAGAGATAAAAGAGGAACATAACAATGATCCTGCAGTAGAAGCATTTCTTGGATTAGCATATTTACAAAAAGGAGAAAAGGCAAAAGCACAAGAAGTTCTTTGTTCTATTGCATCTAAAAAAGATATGATTCAAGATGAAAATGTATTTTTTATGGCAGAAAATCTACTTTCAGAGTTACAAGTTGATATTCCAATTGTAGATGTTAGGCAATAAAGTCTCTCTTTTATTTCCTCATATTTCTAGAGTCATTATGTAATATTTTGATAGGTATATATTTCAATAGTATCTGGATATGGTGGAAGTTCTTTCTGCTCATCAAAATAAATCAGAATTGACCGTGTTTTTTTATTTCGTATGTCTTGTAATACGTGCATGTATTCTGTTATCTGCTGGATATGATCTGTTGTAGCACTCCCTGTTTTATATTCAATCACAATCCATTCATCTTTTTGCTCTATAATTTTATCTGCTCGTAATTCTTTACCTTCCTTAGTTATCATCGTTTGTTCAGCAAGTCCTTTTTGTAGGCATGTAGAAGCATACTCTTGTGAGATAAACCAGTGTAGTTTCATGCTAAGCTCTTCTTGATAGTTGTCTAATGTATCTTTATCATTACAAGCACATTGTATGGCATGCTCTATTGAGAAGTCCATAGAGATATATTCTAATGCTTTGTGGAAGAGAAGTCCTCTTTCTATCTTAGCATTTTTTTTCTTTTGCTGTAGGGGGGCAATTTGTGGAAAGTGTGAGAGGAATGTAAATAAAGGTATACGTGATTCCTCTTTAGATTCTGCTTCAGGTATATCTATATCAAATGGTGGGAGTTCAAGCAGTTTATGTGTGTGGGGTTCTACTATTTTTTGAGTTAGATTGATATATTCAACTGCTTGTTTTTTTTGTGTTATATCTCCTGATACTTCTTGAATGGTGGAATACTCGTGTATTATTTTTTCTGGCGTTGTAATAGTTTGTCTAAGATTATGCTTTGAAATAAGTTTTTCATCCTCAATAATATGGCGGATAAAACGGGAGAAAGAAAGCTCTGGAGTAGTATCCTTCTTGCTTTTTTTCTCCTTTTCATCTTGTGTGTCTTGAGGGGTTACAATAATAATATATAACTCTTTCTTTGCCCTTGTAAGAGCTACATATAAAAGATTAAGTACTTCAATAGCAGTATC
>CAMWXW010000043.1 GCA_947178315.1 uncultured Desulfovibrionaceae bacterium
CTTCTACCTTATATCTATACCAAAAACTTTGTATACTTATGATAAGAAAAATAATCCCCATACTACAGATAATACAGCTGGAAATTAGTAGAGTTCGAAATTTTTTTTCATCGTGTACCATAATTCTCTATCCTTGTGTCTTATGATAACTCATTCCTATATTCATACTATTGTACCCACATGAGCCAACTATGATAGTATAAAGATGTAGTATAATAGACTTGACTATTACATGATATATGCTAGATTCATTCCACATAATCGATACTCACACAAATAGTATAGAAGAATATCTTTTCTAAGATATATACTATCTCTCTAGAGCGAAGTGAGTAGTAAATTCTTATCATGAGGAAGCTATGAAAAAGATTCTATGTACAGTATTAGTAAGCTTGATAGCTCTTAGTGGAGTATCTCACGCTAACGTACTCGAGAAACTTCCCCCAAAACTACAAGTTTATGTAGGTGGTAAGTTAGGGTACAATCAACAATTTATCAATGACGGATATTTTAAGAATCCAGGCGTACAAGCATTACGCTTTTCCAACGATGCACCAAGTTTAGGTTTAGGTGTTGCGGGTGGAGTACGTTATGAAATTATCCCTCGTCTTTTTGTTCGAGGAGAACTTGAATACATCTATCGTATCCCGACAAAATTTGATGCTGCAGATACTGGTTATCAGAGAGCAGAAGTAGAAACACAACTCCATACCATATTGATTAACTCATATATAGAATACTATGTTATTCCAAAGGTTTCTATCTATGCAACACTAGGTATTGGAGCAGCTATTACTCAGGCACGAGCGTATAATGTTGTCAATATCAGAAAACTAGGACAATCACCTTCTTTTGCAGTTCAAGTTGGTTTTGGTGCTGGATACAATATCACAGAACATCTCATTCTTGATCTCACATTCAGATATATTGATGCTCTGAATTACACAACAAGCAGAGCAAAGTTCCCACTTTCTGGCATTGAGCTTCTTGGTGGTGTTCGTTATACATTCTAATCATACACTTATGGGCTACTCTCTTCTATGAGAGTATGCTCTTCTCTATAGAATTTCACTCATTATACACACTCTTATACTTCTAAACATGCGTATAATAGTCTTGATATGTAAGTACACCATCAAGATAATATGACTGTATTGTAATAGTCCCTTGTACAGTAGTAGCATCTGGCATCTGTATTGTATACTCATAGCTATCTTCTAAATAGTTATCTACCTCTGGTAACACTCCTTCACCGAGTATGTATGTAAACCATCCTTCACTTGCAAGTGTAAGATAACCATAATATCCACCTACTAATTGCTCAACCTCATTTATATCTCCATTCACTGCAACAACCCTATATCCACTTTCTATTTGCTCTTGTGTAAAGATATAGCCAGAATGGTATGAAGGGAAGTCATTTGTAGTACCGATATCATGCTGTGTCGGTTCAGTATATGTCTCTATATACTCTTGTTCTTCCTCATATTCCTGATTCGGAGGCTCTTCTGCTTTATAGAGAGCTTTTTGTTCATTCTGTTCCTTCACGCTTGCAAGATAATGTTCTATAGTAGCATAAAATTCAGGGGATTCATCGACAACGGGAGTTACCTCAACAGATGTATCAATAGTACTCTGTGGAGCAGTACAAAGTATTGGAGAAATAGTCCACTCTATCGTTTCTTCTGCTCTCTTCCTATATGTAGTGTACTCAATAAAAGAGCCTGCTGGCTTGCCATAACTCCCTCCTTTATACTGAATATCACCTTGAAGAAGAGGTGGATTGAGTAATGCAATAAAACCAAACCCTGAAATACATTCTTGTGTTGGCAAAATAAATGTCGGGAAAAAACCCATATGTTCTGCTCTAAAAAAATCATAGAGAACAAGAGTTTTTCCATGTTCTTCAAGAACGAGAATCAGAGTACTATCCTCACGATGCAATGTAGCCTTAATGAAATCCATAGAAGAAAAGATGATCTGTTGGAAAGGAACAACAGTATATTCACTCCTTTCTCCTACAGTAGCTAAGTTTAGATATAAATCTTGCATTATCTATCTCACTAGAATAATTCTTTCAAGACATCTGTATGTACATCAGAACCAGATTCTCCACTACCAGTATATTCTGTAGGCTCTGTTCCTTTTATAAAGGGAACAACAATTGTCGATGAATTACGCCGTGGGAGTAATCCTGTTTTACTATCAACTGGAATAGTTACAATATCGTCTGGTGGAAGAAAGCTCTCATTTGGATAAAGTGTCCGTATCTTTGTCATATAATCTACAAAAATAGGCAATGCACTACGAGCCCCTCCTTCATACTTCCCTAGACTTTGTGCTTGATCATATCCTACATAGACTCCTGTTACTAATTGAGGAATAGCACCAATAAACCACGCATCTTTTTCATCATTTGTTGTCCCAGTTTTCCCTATTACAGGCATATTAAGTGCTAAAGCTCTTCTTCCTGTTCCTTCTTCAATAACACCTCGCAAAAGATACTGCATAAGAAAAGCGTTCTGAGGACTTACTGCCTCTTCTTTTATAATAGGAAACTCATACAACATAAATCCACTTGCATCTTTAATAGAAGTAATAAATCGTGGATAGGCACGTTGTCCAGCATGAGTAAATGCTCCAAATGCACTTACCATTTGTATAAGTGTTGTTTCAACAGCTCCAAGACTAATTCCAAGCTCATTGGGATAATTCCCTGTCAACCCTAACTGATAAGCACGTTCAATGATTGTCTGTATACCGATACTCTGAGCAATACGTATTGTAACTAAGTTTCGTGAAAGAGCTATTCCTTTACGCAATAACATATAACCATGAAAATTATTCTCGTAATTATCAGGCCTCCATAAACGATTTGTTACCGGATCAAGCATAGCAATAGGAGCATCTAACACAAGAGAAGCTGGAGTAAATCCATTATCCATTGCAGCAGAATAGACTATTGCTTTGAATGCAGAGCCTGATTGTCTTCGTGCCTGTATAGCTCTGTTAAATTTACTGGTATGAAAATCATAGCCCCCACTCATAGCAACAACATCTCCCGTTGATGCATCAAGAGAGAGAATAGCTCCTTCCATAGCTGGAATTTGTTCTAAGACAAGAGGAATAGTCGCAGTAGGACTCAGAGTAACTTCTACATTTGGTTTAACAGCAACATGAACAACATCACCTTTTGCAAGCACTTGTGTTGCATCGCTAGGTCGATTATGCTTTGCAAGTACTTGATTGATATTTGGTTTTCTCGCCCAAGACATATCTTTTAGATCTATCACACCTTGATATCGTGCGAACTTAACTGTTGCATTTTGAGGTGTTACCTGTGTAACAAGAGCTTCTACATATCCTCCTTTACTAAACTTATCAACAGAAAATTGCTGTGTACTCTCTGTAAAAAATCTCTGTACATCTTGTGGTGTCTCAAGTCTTCGTACAGCGCCCTGAAAACCTCTTCGACGACTTAAATCTTCTAATCCCTTACGTAATGCTCCAGTTGCAGCTATTTGTTCTTTGATACGCAACGGTGTGTATACATTAAGCCCAAGGGTAAATAAAGCATCTTCTCCTTCAACATTAAGAGATATATTTTTTGCTCGTAAATTCTCTTTAGTAAAGAATTTAAGAAGTTCTTGTCGTACTTGTTCAACATACCATGCACAGGCTTGTTGAACTTCTTCTTGATTTGTATTCCATCGTTTATATTCCAATGGCTCATTCATAGCTTTTGTATACTCTTCTTGAGTAATCCATTCTTTATCAAGCATTTGCCCAAGAACATAGGATTGTCTCTGTTTAATAGGCTCTGGATTACGGTATGGATTATACATAGAAGGAGCTTTTGGTAATCCAGCAAGTATTGAGGCTTCTGCAATGGTTAAGTCTCCTACATCTTTAGAGAAATATGTCTGAGAAGCTGCACCGATACCATACGCTCCCTCACCAAAATAAATCTGATTGAGATACACTGAAAGAATCTCTTCTTTGGAAAGATACTTTTCTAAACGATATGCTAAAATAGCTTCCTTAATCTTCCTACTATATGTTCTTTCCGGAGAAAGGAGAAGTGCTTTTACAACCTGTTGTGTAATAGTACTCCCACCCTGCTTCACAGCACCATACCATGTATTGATAATAAAAGCCCGTATAATCGATGTAAGATTTACACCATCATGTTCATAAAAGGCTTTATCTTCAGCTGCTAAAAACGCATGAATAACATGCTGTGGTATTGATTTCATCGGTACAAGATATCTTCTCTCTTTATAAAGCTCTCCTATCACCTCACCCTCTGCAGAGTAGATAGTTGTAACAAGATATGGACGATAATCTGAGATATTGTTGAAGTCTGGTAAGTCATCAGAAACATAGAATAGGATACCTATCCCTATGAGAAGAACAAGAAGAACCATTGTTACTAATGTAAAAAAAGAAAATAATAGCAATCGTTTCATATCTCTTCCTTTTATCCTAACTTAAATTCCCCAATACATTCGTAGTACATTATATAATGTATAAATCTCTACAATAGATAGAGATGCCCGTTGCATAGATTCTACAATTTCAACACCTTCTGGAGCAAGGTTACAATTCCCAAAAAGAGAAAGATCTCCATTCTTATACACCCAAAAAGGAAATAGCTGACACAGTATAGGACGGATAGTATGAGGTAGAAAACAGCCTCTAGGAGTAAGAAATACACAATGTTTTATCTCTCCTCGTAACGCAACTCGAAAGCGAGTTCCTCCAAGTGGAAAAATACGTTCAATAGCTTCACTCTCTCCTGGAAACATAGCCTTAATATTCTTTTGAAAGGATTCTGTTACCTCTTCTTCTTCAAAAAAAGTGTCTATGGAAGAAAACCCTAAAAAAGAACATATATTTTTACACTCTATATAGGAAGTGGGCAACATCATATCTGCTATTGTATCATGTTGATAATAACAACAGGTCAGTCTTTCTTGAGCGCATTGGCCACAAGCAGAAGGAAATATCGGTCTATTTATAATATTAGCACTCATAGTACTATGTAGGTATGCAAAAATACCTCCATCTTGATACAAAAGCTACTCTTGTTATATATCATTATACAGTAAAAATCCACTCATAACCTACAAAAAGAAGTCTTGAAAAGATATCCATCACTACTATACTGTATGAATCTACTTTAGTATAGCACATATCTTTTCTATACAAAAGGGGATACACTCTATAAAACACACATTCCGTACAATAGTTATTTCTACATAATCACGATATATCATCTCATAAAACAAAAAGGAAAGAGCATTTTACTAGCTCTCTTGCTTCTTCAACAAGAGAATACATGAATAGATGAGTCCACAGAGAATATAAGTAAAAGCAAAAACAAAAAAGAGGAGTGAAGGCTGTACAGCAAGTGCCGCAAGACAAAGTACAATACAAAGCAATGTAGTAAAAGGGTGAGTGTGTAAAGGAGCGAATTCCTTAAAAGAAAAATATCGTATTTGACTTACCATAAGAATAGAAACACAAAACACAACTAAGGGAAATACAATATTAGGC
>CAMWXW010000044.1 GCA_947178315.1 uncultured Desulfovibrionaceae bacterium
CAATATCCTTTTAATAAAAAGAAGGCTGTATCTTTTAACTTTGGTTTTACTTTATCTGTGATGACTCCTGTTACTTCTGCATGGAATACTTGTAACGTATTTTTTCCTAAAAAAGGCATGATTGCTATAGAGAAAACAACAACACCCATGCCTCCAATCCATTGCATAAAAGAACGCCAAAATACTATCGATTTAGGCAAGGATTCTACATCTACTACAACTGAAGCTCCTGTTGTAGTAAGAGCAGAAACACTTTCAAAAAACGCATCTACTAGAGTAAATTGTCCACCAAGTATAAATGGAATAGCTCCTAAAAGAGAGAGAGAGAACCATGCAAGACTCACTAAGAGCATCGCTTCTTTAGGCTGTACATTCTTTTGTGTCTCGCTTTTACAAAATAGGAGAAGGAATACTCCAATAGCCCATGTACAAAGCATAGAACAGAATGAGATAAGACGTGTTCCATCATTATACCAAATACTTATGAGCAATGGAAATATCTGTGTTATCCCAAAGCCACAAATCATTGCACCTAATATATGAAATACGTTGGAATACGACATACTACCCTTGTCTATTAAATAAATGCTCTACTTCTGAAACAACATTTCTATCGACCATCAATACCACTCTCGAGTTAATCTCTAATACTGTAGAGCCACGTGCAATAATTGTTTCATTTTTTGTGATAACAGCAAGAACAATAGACTTTGCAGGAAGAACAAGTTCTTGAATCATCTTATTAGCGACAAATAATTCCTCTGTAATGATAAATTCAAGAGCCTCTGCAGCGTCATCTCCTACAGAAATAGAGGAGAGAACACTCCCACGTCGGATACTATTTAATATACTATTTACTGCAGAAAGACGAGGTGTAATAGTCTGATCTATCCCTACAAGGTGTGCTAAAGATATATATGAACGTCTATCAAGTCGACACACAGTCTCTTTTGTTCCAAGAGAGCGTGCTAATAGACAAGCAATGAGATTATTTTCTTCATTGCCAGTAACAGCAACAAGAGCATCTGTTTCTGAAGGAGAAAGCCCTTCAAGTACAGACTCATCTGTTGCATCACCAAGAATAACAAGTGTGGTATTTAAGTTTTCTGCGAGAAACGTTGCGCGCTCTTTATTTGATTCGATTATTTTTATAGAAGAAAACGATCTTCTTTCAAGCTGTTTTGCCAACTTATACCCTATATTACCACCACCAACAATAATAATGCTTTTAATAACAGATTCTTCTTTTCCAATAGCTTTCAGTAGCGAAGGAAGACTTTTTTCTGTAAACGCAAAATAGACGATATCATTCTTTCTAATGACACTATCACCTTTTGGAATATAGAGCTGTCCATTTCTATTGATAGCAGCAACTGTAAAGTCCTGATTTGTAAAAATTTGTGATATCTGTGAAAGCGGGATATCCAATAATGGTCCTTCTGTAATAGCAAAGCAAGCAATTTTTACACTACCATCACCAACTTCAGAATATTCATTTATGCCTGGTAAAAATAATGAACGTACAATACTATTGACAACAGAAAACTCTGGATTGATAAAAGAAGTAAGATTGGGAATAATAAGACTTAATTGAGGATAGAGTTTCGAAATGGAATTATTGCGAATACGAACTATCTTCTCAACAAGTGGATTTAATGTATGAGCGAGCAAGCATGTGGAAACATTAATCTCATCACTATCTGTTGCAGCAATGATAATACTTGCCTCAGCTATACCTGCTTTTTCAAGAACAGCTGGAGAAAACGCTTCCCCGGTAACAATTTGTATATCAAGCTTATTGATGAGAGCAGAAAGACGCTCGGAATCTCTATCTATAACGACAACATCTTTACGTTCGAGTGAAAGACGTTTAGCAACATAGGAGCCAACTTGTCCTGCTCCAACAATAATAATCCGTTCTTGCCGAGCAACTTCTTTAGAAGAACTTGTTCCAAAAAACATAAAACTTATGCATTCATTGCATTCACTGCTTTCATCAATCGAGATGTTTTACGAGCAGCTTTTTTCCAATGTATAGTGCGTTTTGCAGCTTTAGCAAGTACTGATGCAACGAGTGGGAGTTGTTCTTGTGCAGTATTTTTATCACCAGCACTGATAGATTCTCTAAGTCCTCGTACTACATTTTTAATACGTGTTTTTGTTGCTTTATTAATAGCTTCTCTTTTTTTACTTTGTTTATGTCGCTTAATTGCTGATTTATGATTAGCCAAAATTCCTCCTTAAATTAAGTAAGACAGATTTTAATGATGAAACGTGTCAACGCAAATTCATGCAATGTTTTAATATCTACCATCTTGTCATAGTCTTGTCAAGAGATTTGCATTTTTTATACATGACTTGACTTTTCTTTAAGAGACGTGCAGAATAGTGCAAAGTGAGGGAGTATATGACAGAATTGACACCAAAAGAGATTGTAGAACTATTAGATGCCTTTATTGTAGGACAAGAAAAAGCAAAGAAAATGGTTGCAATTGCTCTTAGAAATCGATGGCGTGCTGGTAAAATGCCAAAAGAGGTAAAGGAAGAGTTCAACCCTAAAAACATCATGATGATAGGTCCTACAGGTGTTGGTAAAACAGAGATAGCTCGTAGAATCGCAAAACTTTCTTCTTCGCCTTTTATTAAAGTTGAAGCGACAAAATTTACAGAAGTTGGGTATGTTGGAAGAGATGTAGAGTCTATTATTCGAGATCTTCTTGATATCGCAATTTTACAGGTGCGTTCAGAAGAAAAAGAAGCTATTCAAAAAGAGGCTGCCCGTATTGCTGAGGAACGTTTTCTTGATGTCCTCCTCCCAACAGAAATCCAAACAGATACATCTACTAACACACGTGAGAAATTACGGGAACTCTGGAAACAAGGTGCTCTTGATGATAGAGAAGTAGAGATAGAAGTAGAAGAACAACAAAAAACAGTATCCGATATGCCAACAATGCCAGGAATGGAAATGGCCGGAAAACAGATGCAAGAACTTATGTCTAAGCTTTTTCCCCCTAAAAAGAAAATGAAAAAAGTAAAAGTTCCTGTTGCATTTGAATTACTCCAAAATGAAGTTGCAAATACCTTGATTGATGAAGATAAAATCATAGAAATAGCAAAAGAGCGAGTAGAACATAATGCTATAGTATTTATTGATGAGATTGATAAGACCTGTTCTACAGAAAAATCCTCTCGAGGAGAAGTTTCTAGAGAAGGAGTTCAACGAGATCTCCTCCCTATTGTTGAAGGCTCTTCAGTAAATACAAAACATGGTATTATAAAAACTGATCATATTTTATTTATTGTAGCTGGTGCATTTCATGTGGCAAAACCTTCTGATCTCATACCAGAGCTTCAAGGACGTTTCCCTATCCGTGTTGAGTTAGAAGCTCTTACAAAAGAAGATTTCTATCGAATTCTTGTAGAACCTAAGCATGCCTTAACAGAGCAATATAAAGCTCTGCTTGCAACAGAAGATCTCTCAATATCCTTCACAGATGATGCTATTGAAGAAATTGCTTCCTTTGCAGAACAAGTAAACACAAAAACAGAAAACATAGGGGCACGAAGACTCTATACCATTATGGAAAAAGTTCTTACACCTCTTTCGTTTAATGCTCCAGACATGAAGGGGCAACACATTGTTATTGATAAGACATATGTACAAGAACAATTACGTGATGTCCAGAGTGATGAGGACTTGCAAAAATATATACTGTAGGGAGTATAGTGTGTTACGTCTTCTTACTCTTATTCTCCTTGCAGTACAAATTATAGGCTGTGACTCAAATCAAGCAGTACGTCAGTTTTACTATAAATATCTTGATCCACCTCCAACGATATCACTAGAAGCAACTAAAGCTCCATGGCAAGAAGTACAATTATCTGAGGCTGTACTTCCTATAGATCAAAAGCTCACAGCAATAACACGATTTTTAGCAGTCTATGATAAGGTTGGATATGATGAGTGGATACGTTCACTTGCTACCCGCTTTCCATGGATACAAGGTGCAGCTATTATCAGTCCTGATGGAGCTATCTTATTTGCCAATCCAGAAGGGCTATTTTCAAATATATCCTTAACACCTCTTACAACTGTAAAAACAACAGGTATAAAATTACAACAAAAAGCTATGTTCTATCCTGTTAATACAGACGATGCTTTTCTTTTCATCGGTCAACCAGTATTTACAGGTGAGGAGCTTGTTGAATATAGAGTTGTTGCAATTGCACTCTCTGCTCTTTCTTCATTTACTCCGTTAGCACAAAAGCTTTATTTTATAGGTAATGAGAGTGTTTTATGGCGTGGTAATCAAACTCATACAAATTCAATAGCTTTCACAACAAATTGGAAAAGAAAAGAATATTATACAGTCTCTGGCTTAGTTAAAGATAGAAAAAGCAATACTGCAATAGAATATATCATCATTTACATTGGACCAGTTCCTTTTATTATTGCTATTGATGTAAGCAAACAATAATAATTTATCTCTGTTTTAAGAACTAATATGAATCATCACTATTTTAAGTTAATACAGACTATTTATTGTATAAAGAATCTTTTATAATTATATCAATAATTTTATAGATATCTTTCAGGCTAATATTTCCTATATTCCCTTTGATAATAGTCTATAATTTACTTCATTCTTGATAGATGATATAGATACGACCTTTACAACTACTTATAATACTAAACTACTCTATCTTAGAACTATCCATTTTCTATATATAAATTTATAGATATCATCTTGATTTTATAGAGTAAACTCATTTTATATGCTATTCTACAAATATTCTAATTATATAAGGAGATAGTATATATGAAACATAAAATACATATATTATTTTTAGCTTTTGGATTACTAATGACTACAGTATTTTTCTCTAGGATAGAGCTATCCTTTGCAAATAAAGCACATCATCATCATCATACACAGGAAAGTGCAGAAGGGAATCAAAGTCCATATATTAAAATGATGGATGACATGATGGATAAAATGCACACAGCAGAAAAAGAAGACACTCGTTGTACATATACTAACTTTTTATCTTCTATGATACCACATCATGAAGGTGCAATTATCATGTCTGAATATGAACTCAAACATGGAAAAAATCCTGAAATGATTGCTTTAGCAAAACAAATTATAGCAGAACAAAAAAAAGAAATTGCAGAAATGAAAGCAATGTTAGCATCATATAAAGTATGCCCTCAAGGTGAGCAAGTAACACAAGCATATCAAGAAGCAATGGCACGAACAATGGAACCTATGATGAAAGATTTTCCAACTACACAACTTAATGCAGAAACAAATCCAGATAGAGCATTTGCACTTGCTATGATTCCACATCATCAAGCAGCTGTAGATATGGCAAAAGTAATATTACAATATACTAAAGAGACAAATGTAGTCAAATTAAGTAGAGCAATAATAGAATCTCAAGAAAAAGAAATAAAACAAATGAAATCATATCTAAATAAATAATCCCAATAAAAAACTAAGCCCCTTCTTAAACAAAAAGGGGCTTAGAGAGCAATGATATGTGTGCAT
>CAMWXW010000045.1 GCA_947178315.1 uncultured Desulfovibrionaceae bacterium
ATATAAGAAGATATCTGAATACAGTACAAAATACATGCTTATAAGATATCTCTACTCTATCATTAGTTATAGATATAAGGAGAAAAAAGCCTTACACTACTTTTCCCCTTATCCTATAAAAAGAATCTAAAACTCTACTGTTCCTGCCATTGACATTGGAGAGTATTTACTATTTCTTCTATATGTGGAAGCATATCTTCTTTACATACACCAATAAGAGGAGCATTAGCATCAACATTTTCATTAGGAGTAGTATACACACTATAAATAATCCCTTCTGGCCCTGTGTATGAAAGTGCAACTTCCCTCTTCATACGAGACATAATAAATAAAGGCATACCATCATATACATGAATACTACGAGAGCCGTTAGCAGTAATCTTCTTTTCTACATCAGGAATAAAATAGTATTTAGCTCGTTCCGGAGCGCAAAAGAGATGTAAAGAATGCTTAAGGACAATATCAAGCACTTCTTCCTTAGAGTAATAATGTCGTACACTCATGATTTCAGTACCAGCTTGTACAAATGTTCCTTCAAGCTCTGGGAATATCTGTGTTACAACAGCTCTTTTTTCAGCTATAATAGCTTTATCTACCTTTTCTCTTGTTATAGTTGCAAGGACAGTCGCTGGAATCTCTTTCCACCTCCCCATAGCAGGTAATACTGTCATGCCTTCTTCGATTCCATTATAATGCAATATACCAGAATACTTAGCATATATAGGGATTATTTGATACGGGTTACGTTCCAATTCTGCAACGATATCTGAAATACTTCGTGTCATGCTATCCTCTATCTATAATATAAATCTTGTCCACCAAATGTAGAAAGAGCTTGTTTGATATTATTTCTCAATTCCCTTCTATCCCATACTCCTTGTATATGTCCACGAAGGAGTGCATTTGTCACACTATGGTAATCTGGAGGAATATCAAGTCCTGTTGTCTCCTTAATAACACCTCTTCCTGCAAAGCCTATCTTACTCGAATGTATACCAAATTGATATGGAGAGCAACCTAAAAAGCTCGCAAGAGGACCTGCATATGAATTAGTATCATAAATAACAAGATACAGCCCTCCTGAATCAATATATCTACGAACAGCCATAGTGCAACGTGGCATTTGAATAACTCCATTGACTCCTTCTTGTATACGAATTCCAGCTGTGCCATGAACGTAGGCTATAAAGGGTTGTCCTTTTTGTCCTGCAAGCTCTGCTGCACGGATAAACTTCTCTCCTTCTGCAGCTCCAACAGAGCCTCCTCGAAATGGTGCAACAAGCATAGCCACAACAACCTTAATACCATCAATACGTGCCTCAAATGTAATACAAGAACTATCTAGTCCTGTACTTTTTTTTGCCTTTTCAAGCCTTGTATCAAAGTTTGGAAAGTTAAGTGGATTACCTGCATGTATTTTCTGATTAAATTCTAATATCGAACCTTCATCAAAAAGATTATGGTAATACCACTGATATTCCATAGGAAAGTGGTGGCCACAATACATACATACACCTGCAAATTCTCCAAATAAATCTGGAGCCCACATATCTAAACAGCCATGCGTTGCAGCATTAGGACACTCAACAGCGATATCTTCTTTTGCTTTATCACTGATATATCTCCACTCTTTCTTATTTGAAGAAGAATCCCATTGTGAAAGACTTACAAGATTGTGTTTAGATGTATCTTTTGCAGTATTATACTCAAGAAGAAGCATCTTTTTTACAGGACTAACAATACCTTTTCCAATCACAGCAACTTCTGCATTGACATCTTGCAAGATATTTGCAATTTTTCTTTTCTGTGAGAGAAGAATACGATGTGTGATATATGAATAGAAATCCCACCATCTCTGCATAACAAATTGATGCATTCTTGTAAGAGGTGTCCTATTATCAACAAATGCAGAAGATGCCATAGCACGGAACTTCTTATATCGTAAACGAAGAAGCTTTCTACGCTCCCGAGAAGAGAGTTTCCATGCAGTGATAAATGTATCACCCTCTTGCATAGCATCTACATTCTGTAAAGCCCGAGAACGGAACGAAGAGAAGAGTTTTACAGAGAGAACAACTTCATTTGTCGCTTTTATAACAGTCTTACGTAACGCCTTAAAAAAATCATAATGGAATGGACGTGCACCAAGAGGAGGCTCTTCAATAACCTCATCGATATACCCCATAGACTTATTATCATATGCTGATATCTTAAGTGAGCTTGCACACTGTTCAATAACTTCTGGAGCAACACGTTCACCAGGAGCAACTCTTCCTTCAATAGCCGCAGCCCCCTCAGGAGAAATAACGGAATAATATCCATGAGATAACATACAGCGTTTATCAGCAAGAGAAATAGCTTCTGCTCCTCCAGAGCCACCTTCTGAAAAAATAGCAATGATAGGCACAGTAAGTCCAGACATTTCATAGAGATTCTTTGCTATCTGCTGAGCAGCACCAGGAGTATCTTCAATAGGAAAAGCACCAGGAGTAAAGACATAGGTATGAATAGGAATCCCTTCTGTTTGTGCAACATACATATATTGTAAAGCTTTTGCATTCCCAAAAGGCTTTGCAGAACCACCATTCCGATATTCTTCTCCATGCCCTTTTTCATGCCCAATCACCATAACTTGCTGATTGATAACTTCATCACCTTTTTCTTGCTTAATATAAGCTCGAGCTATAATCATACTAGGATCGATATTGCAATCATCTTTTCCACCAATCTCAGTATAGTTATCATAGACATTCTCCAAGATATCACGAAGACAGATGCGTTGAGAATGACGTACAATACGTACTTTATCCATAGCAGAGAGCTTAGTATCAAGCGTTGCTTCCATAGTAGTAAAGACTTGATCAGCATTATCAAGGAGTGCTGGAAGATGAGGAAGCTTATTCTCGTATGCAAGAGTAACTTCTTGCAATGTTTCTTGCAATGCAGTTATTGATTCACTCCCTTTTCCATTAAAAATATCTTCTATATAACGTAACTTTGCTGTTAAAAAGGCTATTCGTTTCTCTATATCCATAATTCCGCCTAATGTTCAAAAGTATATTGGAGTAATGTATTTGTCTTTTCTATAAGAAAAGGAATATTAGCACACAAGGCTTCCTCTTTAGAGTTTGAGCCTTCTATAATAAGACGTTCCAAAAATGCTTTTCCTCTTTCTTTTGCTTCTGCAAGCGTACTTCCCCATACAATACCAAGAGCAAGATTAGGATCGAATTCTGTAGGGATTTCATAGGCTTTATCTTGTGGAATATGTGTAAATACTTCTAACCAATCTGCTTTAGCCCACTCAAAGCGAGTGATAGTCCCAACCCATGGTGTAAAGCGTTTTGTTGTATCTTCAGCAATAATTCTATACTCTATACCAAAGCCTTCAAAAGAAATATCTTCTTGTGTATATCCAATAGCTTCCCCAAGACCAAGACGAATTTGCTCTTCTAATAAATCAACCCCAGCTTGTCCTCGAATACGGGCAATACGGGCAGAGACTCCATTTTCAACTTGAATACGAGTATTTACCTCCATAAGATACGGCTCTCCTCTACTCGTTACAATCCACTCCCACGTTCCGACGTTATCATATTGGATTTCACGAGCCATAGCGAGAGAATATTGTGTAATCTCTTGCAATACTTTATTTGCATCAAATGTATAGGATATAGTTTCTGGATCGAATCCAGGAGCGACTTCAATTCGTTTTTGTAGACCAGTACTCTGAACAGAGCAATTACGTGTACCAAAGTGGACAGGATTTTTCCCACTTCTATCTGCAACAATTTGGACTTCGAGATGATTAAATCCGTGAATACGTTGCTCTATCAAAACACCTTCATCTTTGAATTGTCGTAAGGCGTAGTTTCTAATACGTCGATAGACAGACTTAAAGACTTCGATATCAGAAATTTCTTCAATCCCCATACCTCCACCACCAGCAGAGGCTTTTATCAAAACAATAGGGCGCTGTATATGCTGTGCTTTCTGATACTCAAATAAAGCACGTGCAACATGTTCAGCTTCGGCTTCATCATAAATTGGCCTATCAGAACCAGGTACAGTTGGGACACCAAGACTTCGAGCAATACGCTTTGTATTTATTTTATCTCCAAGTTCACGAATCACTTTCCATGAAGGACCAATAAAAATAAGTTTTCTATCTCGTTCAGTAATTCTCCGAGCAAAGCGATAATCTTCTGCAAAAAAGCCATACCCCGGGTGAATAGCTGTCGCTCCAGACTCATCAGCAACAGCTAAAATTTCATTTGCATCATGATATGAGGAAATACGGTAGACGCTTTTTTCTGCTCCTAATTGCTTTGCAAGTGAGACATGAGAAGAATCTTTATCTTCTTTTGTATATACACAGACAAACTCTAGTTGTAATTTTTTACACGCAAGCATTATGCGAATAGCAATCTCTCCTCTATTCGCAATAAGAACTTTATGCTCCATCCTAGTTCCTTTCTAATGCGCTATAGCACCTTTGTTGTTCTTCGTATATACTCCTTTTGTATTTCTAGCACGAGCTTTGTCAATCTCATCTCATCAGAGGCAGAGAGTTCTGGGAATGTACAAGCAACGCACTTTTCCTTCTCTATAACTCGCACGACTTCTGCTACAAGATCTTGAAGAAATATATACTCTCTTAATAGTACATTAATTTTAATCTTTTGTCCAATAGCAAAATCACGATAGTTTTCATATATGAATGCGACTCCTAAAAAACTGATGTCTTTAATAGCATATCTCCCCACTCTATCAGAAATAGTAAGTGTAATGCTTCCCGGTGGTTCAACTCTAAATGCTCTTCTATGCTGTTTTTGATCTTCATCTTGCTCAAGTATAACATCTTCGCTATCTATCATTTTGTCACCCTCCTTTCCAGAATAAACTCTATTCTTCTATTTTTTGCCATATTCTCAGGCGTTGTATTGGGATATAGTGGATTTGTATCACCTAATCCAGTTGCAGTCATTCTATTTGCAGGTATACCTTTAGAGAGAAAAAAACGCAATACATTAACAGCTCTCAATGAAGATATTTCCCAATTATCCCTACTTCCAGAGCGAGTTGGACTACTATCTGTATATCCCCGTATGTTGATCATCTGATTCTTACGCTTGATAAAGATTTCAAGCAATGAATCAAGTACATTCTTCGCTCCTGCAGAGAGTTCCGTACTTCCAGGCGTGAATAATACCTCAGAAGGAACAGTAAGTGTAATTATACCTTCATCAAAGACAGCACCAACGACACCTTCAACACCATTCTGAGTGAGATAGGTTGTGATTTCAGAATATACTTTTTCTTGACTCTGTATGATTTGTTTCTGCAACTTTATTGTTTCAAGTACAGTGCTCTCTTGTGCTCGTATCTGACTTGTAATCGGATCCGTATTTGCCTTTCCACCAAATGCAGTTCTTACAGAAGCAAACGTTTCAGAAAAACGCTTCACCTCTAACGATGAAAGAGAGAAAAGCAAAATAAAGAAGACAAGCAAAAGCAATGATAAG
>CAMWXW010000046.1 GCA_947178315.1 uncultured Desulfovibrionaceae bacterium
CATACGATATTGCGTCTTGTCTCGTTGGCTGGGAGATGTGTTTAAGATACAGATTTAGAACCAATTCCTCTTCCTTCCCCTCTTTATACGACACTATCCTCTTTACCAGAAGAATTCACTCCAGAAAGCTGTATTGTTCTTGATGTAAGCGACCCTCGTCGTATTGGAGAAGAGCTTTATGAAGCTCTTCCTTCTCTTTATAGCATCAATATAGATCATCATAAATCGTGTCCAGAATTTGCAGATATCAACTATATTGATTCTTCATCTGCTGCAACTGGGTGTATTGTTGCACGTCTAGCAGAGTATTATAATATCCCCTTTACTACGCCTCTTTCAGAATGTCTTTATCTTTCAATAACAGAAGATACAGGGAATTTCAGAAATAATAATACAGATGAAGAGTCCTTACGATTTGCAAGTACTATTGTTGGTAATGGATTATCTGTTTCAGATTTTATTCATAGATATCAAAATCAATGGTCATTATCTAAAATGAAATTATGGGGCTATCTACTCTCATCATTCAAACAATACTATGATGGTAAAGTTCTTATATCTAAAGTTCCCCTCGCTCTTCTTGATGAATATAATTGTATTCCTGAAGATATAGATGGAGTAAATTCCTTTTTAATGCGTATTTCTCAAACAGCTATCACTATCAGTTTACGAGAAGTCAATGATACACGTTATCATGGAGTCAAAGCAAGTTTACGCTCATATGGTCTCGATCTTATTCCTCTTGTTCATCACTTTGGTGGAGGAGGTCATAAAAGTGCAGCTGGAGTTTTCTTTCCAAATGCAACTCTTGAAGAGGTAGAGTCCAAACTCTGTAATGCAATAATAGAGCTTCATCTTATTTAATTCAACTTAATTCACATCTATGCCGTATTATTCCTTATCCTTAGGTCCAATATACATTAATGTAAGAGGCTGAATAAGAAGATTCGGCTTTTGCTTTTTTATGACAACATAGGGTTCATTCTCTACCATGTTTTGTACAAGTGTACGTTGTATTACGTTAAGAGGATAGGTACGTTGATTTTTATATGTCGTCTTTACTTTTTCTATAAGCTTACTAATCATACTCATCAATAGAGTTTCTTCTGAGACAACATATTCACCAATGGATATATGGAGAGAGAAAAAGCAACGGACATGTTGTGTAACAATCTTATAAATTATATATTGTATTGCTTTCAATACTTCTAATTCTTTTCCAACGAGTGTTTTTGTATCTTTACTTTCTTCAATTGTAACATACACACACCCCTCTTCGACATACACTTGTACAGATGTACCTGTTGAGACTGTAGCAACAATTGTAACGACAACTTCTTGTATAATAGCAAGAGCCGTCTCACGATCGGCAAGAGCAAGATCTACAAATGGTATAAGCTCCTCTTCTGTACCTTGTCTTGGTCTTCTATTAGAAAGAGAGGCTTTTCTCTCTTGATGAGAGAGATGTTCTTGAGCTATCTCTGATGGTAGTATAACTTCAATCTCAATATCCCGTTGAGGCACGATACCAAAGACACCACTCTTGGCATCTTTACGAATGCTATAGCGAATCTGATTCTTTGGTATTCCATATATATCCGAAGCTTTTGTTAATGCAGCATCAAGATTCTCTTCAGTAACAAGAGTTTTATATTCCATAGCCTCCCCCACAAATTAGGATTTTCTTCGTACAAGAATCCACTGCTGTATTATAGAGATAACATTGCTTGATAGCCAGTATAGTACTAAACCAGAAGGAAAATTCAAGAAAAATACTGTAAAGACAAGAGGCATGATAAGCATAATTTTACGCTGTATTGGATCACCCGTTTGAGGCGTAAGAAGTTGCTGTAAAAACATACTTATCCCCATAGCTATTGGTGTAATATAGAGAGGGTCTTTTGTAGAGAGATCAGCGAGCCAGATGATATTAGTAAAAGGGAGATATTCTATAAACATAGCATGTCGTAGAGAGAGTGAGTTTAAGAGTGCCTCATATAAAGCAAAGAACACTGGAATCTGAATAAGAAGAGGTAAGCACCCTCCCATAGGATTGACTTTATATGTTTTATATAAATTCATAATTGCTTTATTCATCTCTTCTTTGTTATCTTTATATTTATCACGCAATTCTTGAACAAGAGGTTGTAATTGTTTCATTTTATTCATTGAGGCATAGCTTTTTTGAGAGAGAGGCCAAAAGATGAGTTTAATAAGACATGTCAATATAATAATTGCGATACCATAGTTATGCACAAAAGAATAAATGAATTCTAAAAATAAAATTAACGGACGGGAGAGAAAAGCAAAAAAGCCATAAGTAATAGAAGAATCAAGTTCATTTGGTGCTTTTTCAAGCATTTGAGGAGATTTAGGCCCTATATAGTAATATGTAGAGGCAACTGCTGGTGTAGATGAAGAAGAAAGTGCAGAGGGAGTATATAAAGCCACTCGAAAAACATCTCCCTCATATTTAGTACGCATTGTAAGAGAAGATGTTTGCATAGGAGCAATAGCAGCTAAGAAATAGTTATCCATGATACCAATCCATTGTATATTCCCTGTTGCTTCTTGTCCCTTTTTTAGATCTTTAATATCATTTTCTGTTTTTATAGAGTGATTTATATCCCATGCAACTTTAGTTACATTATATTTTGCATCTGTTGAGAGTTCTCCTACACTCAATGAATATCCTATTTGCATTTGCTGTGTTTCTTGAGTATGTACAACTGTTCTCTCTTGTATAATATAGGAGTCTGCTGAAAAAAGAAATTCTCGTGTCATCTGTACACCATTGATATCAGCAGATAACGTAAGTGTTTTCTCCTCACCCTCTTGTAGATTAAGGCTTGAGTGAGATGCTTTCCATGTCCCGCCTCC
This sequence comes from uncultured Desulfovibrionaceae bacterium, assembly GCA_947178315.1. Classification (GTDB taxonomy): domain Bacteria; phylum Desulfobacterota; class Desulfovibrionia; order Desulfovibrionales; family Desulfovibrionaceae; genus CAMWXW01. The sequence goes on from CAMWXW010000046.1 coordinate 2,881, forward strand.
CCATGTTTGAGTTGTATTCAAGAGGACTCCTAATGGAGCAAATGAGAGTGCCTGTGGAGCAATAAATTGAAATGGTTCTTCTTTAGTAGCAGAAGTAGAGTATTTCTCAAGACTCAAGGAAGTCAAGATACCACCATTCACAGCAAGTGTTGCCTTATATAATGGAGTCTCGATAACAACACTCTCTCCTTGTGCAAAAAAACGCACTGGATCTGTAGTCGATGCAAGAGAAGAGTCTAAACGTTCTGATTGCGTCGTTTCCTGAGCAATGTTATGAGGAACTTGTTCAACCCACCCCATTTTAAGAGCAACGTAGTTCCAAGCCAATACAACAGCCACAGAAAGAGCAATAGCTATGATTACACGTTTTGTATCCATTCCTAATTCTCCAGATTATTTTTAGATGTAGGTACAGGATCATATCCACCATCACACCATGGATGACATCTCCCGAGACGATATAGTATCAAAGAAACAGCTCTCATGAATGTGTGTTGACGTAGTGCATCAAGTGCATATTGAGAGCATGATGGATAAAATCGACACCTTTGAGGTAGCAAAGGTGATAGGAATAATTGATAGATACGGATGAGAAGAATTCCTATTGCAGTCATCATATATCCATATAACATTTTGTTTGCATAAGAGGTAAAATTTCTTTTTCGACACTATCTAGACTAAGCGTATATGTATGTAAGGGGAGTTTGGAGAGAAGAATAAAATCATATCCAGCATACCACGATGTAGCATACTTGTAAAAGAAAGCTCGCACAATCCGCTTAAATCTATTACGCAGTACAGCATTCCCAATTTTTCTTGTTACTGTAACACCGATACGCCATAACGGGAATGATGTTTTATATACAAAGAGTACATAATGTTTTGTTATATACTTTTCACCTTTTGTATAACAGCGTACAAACTCATCTCGCTTACATATTTTATAGTATTTTGAAAGCATCTCAGCATTATACGCAAAGGGATTTACGTCCTTTTGCTCTTCTTCTTCTAAGAACGTCTTGTCCTGCAGAAGTAGCCATTCTAGCTCTAAAACCATGAGTTCGTTTTCTTCTAATCTTGCTTGGTTGGTATGTTCGTTTCATAGGACTATCCTCACCTTTATATCATTCGTACTCTTATAGTATCCTTCTATAAGACTAGATTTGTATTCATTATATATACAATATCCACAAAAAAAGTCAAGCGTATTTATAGAACAGTATATTGCTCTGTATATACAATCTTCCATAAAAGACATTCTTTAGAGTGCAGTAAAAATTATTTTCAAGAATATTTATAGAAATCCTAATCAAAGTATTCTTCTATGTAGTTTACACCTTGTGACACGCTTACTAGAAAATATATATCGTCTTAGACAATATCGATATTTTGTATAAGAAGAGGAGTAAAGAAACTAGGTTCTAATAGAACACTTTGTTTTAATAATGCAATATCAATAAAACGACGTATTTCTACATCAATAGAGATATGTGTTTTGTATGGAATGTATAACTCATAGACATAGAGAAAATATGGCTGTAGAAGAGTAGGAGAGAGATATCGTTTTTGAACACAATGAACACCTTGTATATCAAATTGTTCAAACATAGCACGTTCTAGTAATGTAACGTGTGTACTTCCATAGAGCAAGGGAAGCTCAATAGTTACGTCCCATAGCCCTTCTTGATTTTTCTTAATAAGAACAGAATCCTTATAGATAAATAGCCCAACAATCATAATGTAAGGAATACCTTGAGCTACTGCTTGTTCATAAGGCAATACAATAAAAGTCTTCTGATTTGTATCTACCCCTTGTACAAGGATATCGTTCTGTACATCTTGCAAGAAATCTCTATCCAATGTATAATACTCCTTTATATGAAAGAAGAATATACTATAGCACCCGTTTCATCGCAAGATTTTTCTTCTGTTGTTGCATTAGATAGAGCAGGGAATCCACAATCTGCATGGATAGAAGAAGATTATGAACGTGTTACATCATCTAATCTATGCTCTATGTGGGGAGCATACAGAGAAACAATACTTGTTGCCTATATAGGAATATTTACTCTTATAGATATATATGAAGTGATCTCAATCATAACACATACAGAGCATCAACGTCGTGGTCTTGGTCGAAGACTTCTCCAAACTGTGATTAAAGAAGCATATATAGCTACTACGATAAAAGAAGTACATCTAGAGGTTCGTGTTTCTAATAGAGGGGCTCGTTCTTTATATCAAAAAGTGGGATTTATAGAGCAAGGTATACGCAAACAATATTACTCTGATCCACGAGAAGATGCTATTCTATATTCATATCCTATTACTCCTCACATTCTATAAAATTCACATATCCTTTTATTCATAATCATAGTATTTACCAAAAATAGAGAATGAAGAATGACAAAGCAAAACAGTTAAAAATAAGAAAATAACACAAGACTATACTTAGTAATATATTGTATGAAAAAATGATGGTGGGACTGAGAAGACTTGAACTTCCGACCTTACGCTTATCAGGCGTACGCTCTAACCACCTGAGCTACAATCCCAAAGAGAAAAAATTTAATAGAAGTAACGAAATAAAAGAATAGAGAGTGTGTATAATCGTTAAAGGAGGTGATCCAA
>CAMWXW010000047.1 GCA_947178315.1 uncultured Desulfovibrionaceae bacterium
GCAATATACTGTAGAATAATCATTTAATTCTGTTCTATGTAAAGGATATTGTTTTTAGAATATTATAAGAAAATACGCGCAAGTGGTTGAATAGATATCTCACTTGTTAAATCTTGATATGAAAGAACAGGTAATTCATAGTAGTCTGCTTCTATGAGTTTTCGTACATAGCGTCGTATATCCATAGATGTAAGAAGAACTGGTTTTGGATTCATCTCTGGTATAATTCCTATCTCTTCTTTCACTTTATCCACAAAGAGTTGTGATGTCTCTGGGTCGAGAGCAAGATAAGAACCAGCTCCTGTTTGTCTTACTGCAGAACGTATGGTTTCTTCAAGACTTGGATCTAGCATGTATGCAGAGAGAACATTCATACCACCGCTATATTGATAACTAATTTGTCTACGCAATGAAGAGCGGACGTATTCTGTGAGGAGAACAGGATCTTTTTCTTTTTGTCCCCAATCAATAAGTGCTTCAAGAACTGTTCGTAGATTTCGTATAGATATCTGTTCTTGGACAAGTCGTTGTAGAATCTCTGTAATTTTTTGTAAGGACATAACCCGTTGGACTTCTCGCACAAGTTCTCCAAAGCGTTCTTCCATATGAGTAAGGAGGAAACGTACTTCTTGAAGTCCTAAAAATTCTTCTGCATGTCGCTTTAATATAAATGAGAGATGTGCTGTAACTACTTGAGATGAAGAAAGCCACATAAGCCCAGCTTTATCAAGCATTGGAGCCATTTTTTTATCTACCCAGATGGTTTCGTAGCCAGGTATGAAGTCAACACCTCTTTCATAATCAAAACCCATCATGGAAACTCGTTCCTCACGCTCACGCACAAATATCTTATTAGGAAAAACCCACCCCTGTGAAACAGGTACTTCTTGGAGAAGGACTGCATAACTGTTTTCTTCCATCTCATTTCTAAATCGTAGATGTATACCCGGAAAAGGAACGCCTAAATCGTGGTAGAGTGTTTTACGAACTCGTATAATTTCATCATTAAGTTCTGTTGCATTGAGAAAGGCTCGGATTGTTTCAGACATATCAACAAGGATAGGAACAGTAATAGAAAAGTCATCTCCTTGATCTCGCTTTCCACCACCACTTTCTCCTCTCTCATCACTTGAGCTTACACTAGCATCATCTTCTGGAGAAGAGAGAATAGTAACACCGTCATTATTCCCAGCTGAATAGAGTTCCTCTTGTTTTTTCTTGAGTAATCTATATCCAAAAAAGCCTAGTCCAGCAGAGAGAAGGAAAAATTGAATCTTAGGAAAACCAGGAATAAGCCCCATAAGTAAAATGAGAACAGAAGCAACTACAAGAGCTTTTGGTTCTCCTAAAAGCTGTGTCCCAATCTCTGCACCGAGGTGTGAGTCACCACCACTATCTTCATCAGAAACACGGGTAACGATAATACCAGCTGTAATTGAGATGAGAAGAGCTGGTATTTGAGAAACAAGTCCATCACCAATGGTTAAGATAGAATATTTCTGTAGAGCTTCTCCTGCACTCATTCCTCGTTGCATCACACCAATAGAGACTCCTCCTACTATGTTGATTGCTGTTACAATGAGTCCAGCAACAGAGTCTCCCTTAACAAACTTCATCGCTCCGTCCATTGCTCCAAAGAGTTGGCTTTCTCGAGTAACAATACTTCTTCTTCTACGTGCCTCTGTGATATCAATAACGCCTGCACGCATATCTGCATCTATACTCATTTGTTTTCCAGGCATCGCATCTAAGGTGAATCGTGCACCTACTTCAGCAACACGCTCAGAACCTTTAGAGATAACCATAAACTGAACAATAGTGAGTATTAAGAAAATGATAACCCCGACAACGAAATTACCTCCAACAACGAAATTACCAAATGTTGTGATGATATCTCCACCACTCCCGGTGAGCAAAATTAGCCGAGTTGTTGTGATATTGAGTGCAAGGCGAAAAAGAGTAGTGAATAAGAGAAGTGAAGGAAAAACAGAAAGAGAAAGTGCAGAAGGAATATATGTCGCTACCATGAGCAAAATAATAGAAATCCCTAAATTCAATGCAAGGAGCATATCTACCAATGCAGAGGGAAGGGGTAATATCATTAAGCTGATAATAGCAACGAGTAATGCTACAAGTGCAATATCTGCATATTTTTGTAATCCTGTTCTATTCACATCTCACCTTAGTTTGAATATATACTATTATGTGCGTTAGTATAGGTATATAGGTTCATATTGAACTATATTATGCACGTAAAGAAATAAATTTTTTAATCTCTAAGAATGCACTTTTTTTATTTTTTATACTCCATAAGGCTGTGGCTTTGAGGAGAATAAAAAGTTGAAGCTCTTGTTGTGTGAGTTCTTGCTCTGGATAGAGAGAAAATACACGTAATGCTTCCTTTCCATATCCTGCTTCTATACAAGCATATCCATACATACGAAGCATAGATGGAGAATATATTTCAAGTTTTTCAAATGCTTTTCCAATAGCGATAACTTTTCTATATTTTTTACCTTGAAGTAAGACACTTGTAAAAACTAATAAGCTTTCTATTTCTTCTGTAGAGAGCATGGTAGATTATCCTTTATACAATAGATTTCTATACATTTGTAACAATCCTTTGAGTTCTTCATCTTCATGTAGTATAGCGATGAGAGCTTCAACAGCAGTATCTTTAATCTCTTGCTCTTGAATTGCGTGAAGTAGTTTTTTCTTGCTCGAACGTAAAGCATTATTATATACAACAGGCTGTAACACACTTTGCATGGTGATTGTTGGAGTGAGGAATTGTTTTATTTTAATATCAAGGTGAGAAGCATAGAGTTTTTCTTGTGTGATATTACCAATTGTACTGCTTGCAGGGCTTGATATCGAGCCACTTTTACCAGAGGTAATTGTTGCAACTGGATCAGAGCCTTTTGGAAAGGAAACTCCAGCAATACCATTTTCAAATGAGAGAGGATTTGTTGTGGTATGTTTTGTAATCTGTTTCATATATTATACTCGTAGTGCATTTTGTAATGCTCTAAAAAGAGAATCCACACGTGTTGAGATAACGGAGAGTGAAATATCATCGTTTTGTATAGCCGTTACTACACCAGCTTGTGATGAATATAGAACAGGTCTACAAGGGAATTCTTGTTCTTTAGGATTAGCATATTGCAATGCTCTTTTCATGAAGTCTGCGTGCTGTGAAGGAGCAATTTCTTGAAAGAGTGCGATAATAAGACCATCTGGTATTTGCTCACAAGAAAGAAGCCCGATATTCTCTAAGAATGTAGAGAACATTCCTTTAGCACTGAACTGTACTTCGTGTACTCCATACTGAGCGAGATACTCTTTTAGTACATTCTCAATGGACATATTTTCCCTCCAGTAACATAATACACATATACTATGCAAAATACTTGCTATATACCAAGTACAGACTGATGTTAGTGCTTACCAAACTTGCTCATCTGTATACAAGTATAGAAAAAGAGAGTATTTTTATAAATTCGCATGTTTTGCTTGATTGTATTATGTATGACTGAAGAAATATGCTAAGTATTGTTTCGTTATATCATTCTATTGTACATAATAAAATGAAGTCCTATAAATACACGATAGTTCCATGGAAAATAGGGGGTAAAGTACTTATATGCGTTGTTCTGTGTTCTTGTATAGAGTGTAGATATATCTATTGATAAGAATAGATTGTATCATAATGATGTCATCGTGTTATTGGGAATATAAGAGAGCATGTCGTAATTATCTTTTTTGAAATATTATTGTCATCTTCATCTAGGGGAAATGTATACTAAGCATTATATAAAATCTCTTATCTTTGGGCTAAAATTGTTCTTGATATAGAGCTAAAAAATCGTTACTATATAGGGATAGTACGAGGTCTTGAAGCGAGCCCCTCCTAAGGAAATAAAGGGAATACACATATGAAGAAACATATACATGTCGTTGGTGCAACACAACACAACTTAAAGAATATTACAGTAGATATCCCTCATAATACCCTTACTGTGTTATGTGGTCCATCAGGTTCTGGGAAGTCTACATTAGCATTTGATATTATTTATGCAGAAGGACAACGTAGGTATGTGGAATCGCTTTCAGCCTATGCTCGTCAGTTTTTAGATAGATTAGAAAAGCCTATGGTAGAGAGTATAGAAGGGCTTTCTCCAGCGATATCATTAGAGCAACAAGGTATTATGAAAAACCCTCGCTCTACCGTGGGGACAACGACAGAGATTTATGATTTTTTACGTGTTCTTTGGGCACGTCTTGGGACAATGCACTGTCCGGAATGTGGTAGAGCAATAGAAGCACTTTCAATAGATGAGATAGTAGAGCATATCCTTCATTATCCTGTAGATACAAAGCTTATTCTTCTTGCTCCAGTTGTTGAATATCAAAAAGGAACGCATCTCGATACATTGAAACAGATAAAAGCCAATGGATTTGTACGAGTACGAGTTGATGGAACAATGTATACAATAGATGACGTCCCTGCACTTGATAAAAATAAAAAACATAGCATAGAGATAGTGGTTGATAGGATTAGCATCAAGGAGGATATACGAAGCCGTCTTACAAGTTCTATAGAGAAAGCAGTAGAGCAAAGCAATGGAAGAGTCATTCTATATGATGTAGAAAAAGAGCAAGAGAAGATTTTTTCTACAAGCTCTATGTGTGCACATTGTACTATCCATGTGCCTTCACCTAGTCCACAGCTCTTTTCTTTTAATAGTCCACAGGGTGCGTGTCCGCAATGTCTTGGGATTGGAACAATAGAAGCATTTTCTCTCGATCTTCTTGTGCCTGATAGAGAAAAAAGCATAGAAAAAGGGGGTATTTTACCTCTTCGTATTCTCAAGCCTACAAAAGAGCAAATACGTGCTATGGAAGAATGTCTTGAAGAATACAATCTCACCTCAAAAACACCTATTTCTAAATGGAGTGAGGAAGCTATAGAAGCCTTTTTTTATGGTCGTAAGAAGAAATTCATCGGTATTATTAAAATGCTTGAAAAAGAGTCTACAGCAAAAGATGGGCTTGGAGAATTCCTCTCTATGTATAAAAGTGAGACGCTTTGTCCACAATGTCATGGTGCTCGTCTTAAAAAAGAAGCTCTCAGTGTCACCATAGAAGGGCTTTCAATTCATCAATATGTAGAGCTTTCAATTATGCGTGCAAAGGAGTGGATTTCTACACTTTCATTTTCTGGACGCTATGAACTTATAGCAGCTCCCTTGGTGAAAGAAATAGCAGAGCGATTGCAATTTTTAGAAGATGTTGGGCTTGATTATGTAACACTTGCAAGAACAATGGCAACACTCTCTGGTGGGGAAGCCCAGCGTATTCGCCTTGCCTCTCAGCTTGGCTCTGGTCTTGTTGGTGTTACCTATGTCCTTGATGAGCCGTCTATAGGACTCCACCCTAGAGATAACGATAGATTGATACGTACGCTACGTTCATTACAAGAAAA
>CAMWXW010000048.1 GCA_947178315.1 uncultured Desulfovibrionaceae bacterium
AAAGAAACCAACAAAAGATATATCAAGGACTTTCTTCTCACTCTTATCTATAATATAGAGTAAGTGTATTTCCAATGTATGGTTAGAAGAGCGTGTAAAAGACATATCTACAATCTCTGCATGTACCTCAATAGTAGGAAGATTCCCTTGTGAGCTACCTGCATCAAGTACAATTTCTTCAAGATACTTCATTTCTTCAGGTGAATAGTTTAATACAATATCCGTAGACTCTGATAGTGCTGGCTGAAAGTGTAATATTGTAACATTAGGAATAACAATCCCTTTATTGTATCTTTGCTCATGGTTTTTATCTATACGTATGAGTGCTGAACTTCTATCTTGAAGAAATAGCTCTAAATGATACACTCTATTAGATTCTTCATTTATGTAAGGCTTTGTAGTAACAAGAAGAGCATCTGCTTCATAACACCATAGGTATGTTGTTTGACTCCCATCATCATTATGATGATAACCAAGAAGATTAAGAGAAAATGGATCTAGATTTTCATAATAACTCATATCAACTACATCAAGAGGGATATGAGGAAAACCTGCACTCGTTTTAACATAGACTTTCTTTGCTATAGTTTCACTCTTATCTATATAAAATGAACTCACATCTAACGAAATAGATGCTTGTGCAGAAACATCAAAAACTTCTTCTACCTTTTTATCTTTATTTGTAAGTAATATATGCTTACTATACAAATCATTTCCATAGAGTAATTGTGCGAAATAGATTCCTCGATTTCTATCAGAAAGATTACTAGTATCATATCCATAGGTTTCAAAGAAAAGCTGAGAAATACTCACTAATTGTGGCTCAAAGTCACCATGTTCTAACGCAACAGAGAGAACAACTCCATCGGCTGTCTCTAGCACAAGTCCTTCCTTTGCTAGTGCAACGTTTGCTATTTTTATATCAGAAAAGAGTTCTACTGATTGAGGTAAAAGTTCTTCCTCAATAGCTCCATCTTGTATTACAGTATTTATATACTCTAAAGGTTCGCCTACATATATTTTATATAAATCATCATCTTTAAGCATAAAATAGCTATAATTATAGTCTCCTGATGTATAAAATGGAAGCATCGTACACTCTTTTCCATTACGATATTTGAAATCAAGCGTATATCGTCTTGTCATAGGACTAAAATAACCTTGTATGGTAGATGTCTTACCACTTTTTTCTTTATAGGGGATATCTGTTAATAGTATTTTTCCAACCTGTACCATATTTCTTTCGAAGCTCTGAGACATAAGAGAGGCTACAGAATGTATAGTATCATCAATAAGCTCAGCATTGTATTCAAGAGCCTCACCTGTGATATGAACCTCTTGAGGAGATGAATCTTGATTATATGAAATAGCAACTCCTCGAATCAACAGTCGTTTTTCTCCATTTCCAAACACAGTAAATGTTGGCTCTCTATTCACTTTATAGACACAGCTACTATCTATCTGACTATCTCCCTTTTGGACTATCACAACACTATTCTTAGCATCATAGAAGTATGCTGTATAGTTATCATTCCCCTTGAGTCTTGTCTGATCTTTATAATCATAGTAATAGTTTTCAATATGAATAAGCTTATACTCTTTCTCTTCAAAAATTGGAACAAGCTCTTCGATATCTTCTTCATATCGAAGGCATACTACTCTATCCTTTCCTCCTACTTCTTTAGGAATAAAAAGAGCTGTTCTATATAAATTCGCACTCTTTTCACCATTTGGTCCAAGTGCTTCATATACACCATCTACTGTAAAGATAGAAGGGACATATTGTTCTCCTACGAGATAGCTTACTTTATCACGAATCATTTTTCCTAGATACAATGCTCCGTATTGTGAATGACTATATGCACGTGAATTTTGAACCTGATCTAAATCAATAGAATAATATACTATTTCTGCTCTTGTCTGTGAGGCAATATGAGCGATAAATCCAGCAGTGGTTTGAAGATAAAGAGGGACTCCTTCTCGCATAGCATCTGTAATATCAACATGCGTATCTCGATATCGCAACATTACCTGTTCACCTGTTATTATGTAGGCATTATTGCGTTGCATATATGAATTGCTATCAAACTGTATTTCAATAAGATTCTCTGCCATAAAGATAAGACCATGTCGTTCTCCAGTCATATTCTTATTAGGTATAATCTTAACTTTATTTGAACCTTGTAAATACACCTGAAGAGTTCCATGATTACTTTCATATATTTCAGAACAAGCATATTGATCAAGTGTACTCTCCACACTACACCCTGTTGTTCGCTTCATATGCTTTACAAACTCTTCACGAGAGCTATACTGATTTGTAGGAAGGACTACTGTTCTCACTCCTTTGCTTTCAGAAGAAATCTTAAGACATGTTCTCTTAGCTAATGTACATGTATCAAGATATTTTAATCTGAGTAAAACTTCATAAGGATATGTATTAAGATTCGAACCTATAACAGTAGTTGCATTAAATCCAGAACATAGCATAATCTTATTGATAACAGGATTATTGATATATGCAGAAAGGATACTTTGATTAGGTGGTAAAGCTACTTCGTTAATTGTTCGTTTTACTTCATACTCTTTGAGAGACTTCACTTTAATAAGTTGATCTGATAATATCAGACCATGGAGACGATTGACTTCAACCATCTTCTTTTTCAGTGCAGTATCGACCTTATCAATAGGTATTGGCTTTGGATCTGGAGTAAGACTATAATAATTCATAAAAGAGTTCCCTTTACACTTATCTTTTGTACTCGCTCTTGGATCTACATTCAGCATACCATTTTCTAAAACACACACTCCTCTCTGACGAAGAGCAGGCTTCAAAAAACATGTATTACGAGGAAAGAGAGCAGAAGAAGCTGTTGTTTCTGTATATCCAAGACCTCCACTCTCCAATATTTGAATACCTATTTTATCTCTATTTTTGAATATTATACGAGCAATATCATTACGAGGGAAGAGTATACCTAAGTTTGATGTTACTTTCATATTCAATTTTTTTCTATATCTACGTCGTTGACTTGCCTCATGTATAAGCTGTCTATAAATCTGCTTTAGAATTGTATACTCTTGTTCCCTCTCCAGCAAATGAAGAGTAGCCTCTTTTATATAATCTAAAAGAAATGAGGCTGGGATTGTAAATATAGCCAAAGGAGGATAGATAGCAGTTATTGTTGAGAGAGCTAGATTTGTAACAGTAAATCCTAATTCCATTTCTGTATACTTACTTGGATGATTAGCATAAGCAATAGCAGCTTGAGAAGTCATGAGAGTACTAGTTAAAATTCCTATTCCACCTGAAACCCTACCTAATACACGAGAGGCTGTTGAAAGACGACTCACTGGGTGAACTACGGTTTTATATACTTTATTTATTGCCCCTATTGTATTAGCTGCAACATCAATATTAGCATCTATGACTTGTGCAATAAATCCTGTCTTCTCTAGTGCAGATAACTTTTTGAATACTTTTCCAGTATCTATCATAGAACGGGCTTGCATAAGTGTCATAGATGTACTAAATGTAGAAAGCCCCTTAAATACCGGATCCATCTTTTTATGGATACTAGAAAGCTTTGTATGAACTTTCTTTGCTATATGCTTAAATGAGCTATCAGCAGTAACCTTTATAGAAGTCTCTTTTCCTGTTGTTATATCCATAACAGTAAGTTCATCTTTATTCAATGCTGTAAACTCATGTTCGCCTTGAGCTGTGAACTTAACAGCTTCTATCTCTGGTACAATATGATGTGTTGGCTCAAGCCCAGAAATTTCTAATAGTTGTGCTAGTGCTATATCCAACTCTTTCATCATCGACTTGACTTCAATACTCTCTTCTATATTGAACACACCTTTTCTATATAATTCATCTTCTGAATGTAGAGTTCCATGATATCCTATCATTTCATTAGGAGAAAGAACTCGATATTCACTTTCCCTTATGAGTCCACCAGATAACACATTTTCACTTCCATGAGGAGGAATAATTGCAATATTTTTTATCTTACTTTTACCTTCTAATGGAGGATATATCTCCTCAAGTGAAGCCTGTAGCACCTTAATCTTTTTATGGATTTCATCAAACTCTTGTTTTATAGAAGAGTCAGCCCTAGGAATAGAACTCTCTTCAATCGCATTCATTATCTCAAAAAGCTCATTAGATACTTCTTGTAGTTTTCTATTTGAATCTGCATGCTCTATTTCCTCTCCCAGTTTCTTTAGCAAAGTACCATCATAGAGTTCTTCTCTAATATCCAGCCCATGAAACTTTATAGAAGGACTATCATCATCACCGTAAAACTCCGTACTAAAAACACCCAGAGCATCTAATAAATCATCTGCAATAGATTGAACTCCACGTCGTCTTGGCAATAGTTCATTCTGGAGTTTAGCTTCTTCTTTTTTCATGCGATTTTCTGAAGTCCGGAAAAATAAACTAGAGGAAAGCATAAAGCGTGGATTACCTATAATTTTACCATCAAAAAACTCTCCAAATGTAGCTCCAGATTCTGTGTGGTAGTAGCGTATCATTTGTATATCATCTATAGCAGTGATGCGAAAGAATAATTGATCAGGTTGAAGAACCACGGAAGCCATTTTGATAAAAACATCTTTATTAGTACATTCTATAGCACCAAAATTAGAATCAAAATAATAGAGTACAGGTTCAAACCTCCCTGTATTACTATCTTGCTTATATCTTCGAACAACTGCCAGAGCATGTCCTAGCACATTAAGATAAAATGTATTTGTATCTCTTCGAAAGTTAGGATTAAACAGAAGGTCTGCTACTACATCAATAGGTAGTCGTACGTCCTTATTGAGTCTATATAGATTGATATCACCCAAGTCTGCTAGAGACAAAATATACTTCTCTTTTATACCCGAAAGATATTTTGTAAGACTATGAATACCTTTTATATACTTAAAGGTATATTCAAAAGGGAACGTTCTAATTTTTTCTAATGCAGAATAAATCTGATTCATTCTCCTTAGCCCTTCTTCCTGATCATACAATGACATATTATAAAGAAAGGCAAGAGAGAGTGATGCACAGAATCCATATATACTCCCTACGTAATATTTTTGAGAAAGAAAATAGGTCTGAGATGTAAAAAAAGGAAGCTCTGTTTTTATATTAGGATTATTCTTTTCACTCATATATTTCTGCATCTTGGCTGAGTTTTCATACATGAATGAGTTCAAATCACCAGTACGCCCTATCTCTCCTCGCTCCAGAGTTAGCCGAATATCGGCAGAGATTTGAGCTAGAACCTCTCGTGGTATTAAAGGGTGCTCTGGTAGTAGATTTAAGATAATAAATACTATAATTTTTCTCTCAAGAGACATTGCAGTGTTATATATAGGTGCAAGAAAGCCTGTATTATATCGATATGGAGGCTGTGCATGAGTATCCATAAGTGTACATAGTATTTGTTTATATGATGGATCATTCTCCATATTATTGATATC